>JALTEW010000310.1 GCA_027073795.1 bacterium
GGAAGGTGTTTCAAATTCAAGGTATGCTGAAATTAAGTGTAGGGTGTTGGGTGTAAGGTGTAATTTTTTAAACTTCTTACACTTTACGACTTACATTTTTCGGGGAATTCTTTATTTGAAGTTTGGAGGTTACATCCCTTCAGCTTTCTACCTTTTTTTCTTCCATCTTGATCTTTTTGTGAGGCTACCGGAATCAGAGAAGGCACTTTTTTGAGACGATTTAGCGATATTATTCAGGATGGGGAAAGAGTTTTGGTATAGTTTTTAATTGACACGATTTGGAGGATATCATGGGGGTTGCGTATTATACAAAGGATGAAAAAGATAGGGTTTTGGATGTCACCCTGCAGTCAGGCCTGAAGGTTAAACCGGTTTACGGGCCAGAGGATTTAAAAGAGATTGGGTTTGATTATGAAAAGGACCTTGGAGATCCGGGTCAATACCCCTACACACGTGGCATCCATCCGCAGGGGTATCGTTCACGAGCCTGGACGACACGCCAGTATACCGGGTTTGGGACACCGGTAGAAACGAATGAACGTTTCAGGCTGATGATCTCTCATGGGCAGACGGGCCTCAATGTTGCCTTCGATCTGCCGACCCAGATGGGCTATGACTCCGACGACCCACGTGTGGTTGGTGAAGTGGGCCGGGTTGGAATGGCCGTGGATACCCTCAGGGATTTTGAGATCGCCTTCAAGGATATCCCCCTGGATAAAATTGGTGTGGGTTTGACCATCAATGCCGTGGCGTCCATCATGCTGGCGATGTTTCAAGCAACCGCGGAGAAATATGGTTACAAAAAGGAGCAGATCAGTGCGACACCCCAGAATGACATCCTGAAAGAGATTATCGGACGAGGCACGTGGATTTTTCCAGTTAAACCCTCCATCCGTCTGATTGGAGATACCATAGAGTATTCCATGAATGAACTGCCCCGTTGCAATCCAGTGAGCATATGCGGGTATCATATTCGTGAATCCGGCGCGACGCCCGCTCAGGAGATTGGTTTTGCCATCCAGATTGCGAATGCCTATATCGACAATGTTCTTGCCCGCGGATATAATATCGATGATTTTGTTCGGAGATTCTCTTTCAATTTTAACGTGTTTGGTAATCTATGGGAGCAGATTGCCAAGTTTAGGGCAGGGCGAAAGTTGTGGGCGAAAAACCTGAAGGAAAAGTATGGTGCAAAGAACCCTAAGAGCCTGTTTTTAAGGGGGCTTTTTGGCGGTGGCGGCTACGGCCTGACGAAAAAAGAGCCCGAAAATAACATCGTCCGCGGGGCATTTTATGCGCTGGCATCGGCTTTGAGTGGGGCGCAGACCATTGCCCTCTGTTCCTACGATGAGGCCTACACGATTCCAACGCCCCATTCTGCCCTCCTTTCGCTGAGAACGCTCCAGATCATTATGGAAGAGGTTGGGTTGAGAGACACGGTGGATCCGCTGGCAGGATCCTATTTTATCGAGACTTTGACCAAGCAGATGGAAGAGAAGATCCTGGAGGAGATGGATCGGATCGAGAAGTTGGGGGGGATGGCAGAGGCAGTCGAGCAGGGATTTGTCCAGAAACTGGTGGCACAGCAGGCCTACCAGTTTGAAAAAGACCTCCAGACGGGTAAGTTGAAGAAGGTGGGGGTTAACCTCTACGCGGATGAATCAAAAGAGGATGAGGATGTGGAACTTCATGAGTATGATTCGAGTGTGGTGGACCAGCAGATCGAGCGTCTTAGAGAAGTCAAGGCTCAGAGGAGTAACAAGGAAGTTGCGGATGCCTTGAGCGAATTGAAAAAGGCGGCTCGGGAAGGGGAAAATGTGATGCCTTATTTGGTGACCGCGGTGAAGGCGTATGCGACAGTGGGGGAGATGACGAATGTTTTTCGGGAGGTATTTGGGGAATTTAATGAGCCGAGGATTGTATAGATGGCCTTTGACTTGACCGGACGAGTCGCCTGGGTAACGGGTGGTGCGCGAGGGATTGGGGCGGCGGTATGCCGGGTCTTTGCAGAGGCGGGGGCCCGAGTGGCAGCTATGGACGTGGATGCAAGTGCCCTTGCTCAACTTGAGAGGCAGGTCTCTGGTTTTAAATCTTCAGTTAAAACCTACCAGGGAGATGTGACTGACAGCGGTTCTATAAACCGTGTGGTTGAAGAGATTGAGGCCCAACAGGGGTTTATAGATATCCTTGTAAACAACGCGGGCATCATTCGGGACAGGATGTTTCGTAATTTGTCTCTCGAGGATTGGCAGAGGGTGTTGGAAGTGAATCTGACCGGAACCTTCCTGTGCACCCAGGCAGTCATAGAAGGAATGGCTCAGAGAAGATTTGGCCGGGTGATTAACACTTCGTCCATCAGTTCCCTTGGGAACCAGGGCCAGGGGAACTATGCAGCGGCTAAATCAGGGATTATTGGGTTTACCAGAACCCTGTCTCTGGAATACGCCTCGTATGGTGTGACGGTTAATTGCGTGGCGCCAGGTGCGACAAGGACAGAGATGACACGTACCCTTCCGGTGGAGGCAATAGAGAGATTTGTCAGGAAGATTCCCATGGGGAGAATGGCAGAGCCAGAGGAAATCGCTGTTGTTCATCTGTTTCTGGCGAGCGAGGAAGCACGTTATGTGACGGGACAGGTGGTTTTTGTTGATGGAGGTATAAGTGTTGGGTTTTGACTTTAGGGGTTTCGTAAAAAGTCCAGCGGTACAAGGCTAAAGATGAAGGGTGAAAGAGAAGGTTCGAGGTGGAAGGCATGTAAGCTACAAGCTGAAGGGTTTCCCGTAGAGTGTAAATCGTAAACTGTAAGGAGTTTTAAGACTTAACATCTAACACCTTACGTTTCACGCATAATCCTTGAATTTGAAGCATCTTCTTTGCCGTTTACCCGCGACTTTTTGCGAGGATGTCAACTTTAACGATATGATACGGGGGAGATAATGAAGTACAAGATCGGCATCGATGTTGGGGGTACCTTTACAGATTTCCTGTTGACCATGGAGGATGGAAGCTCCCAGATCTACAAGGTTTTGAGTACGCCGGATGATCCTTCCATTGCTACCGTGGGGGGGCTGGAAGAGATGGCGAAGGACAGGAACATCAGTGTTGAGGAATTTTTGAGGGATGTCACGGTTATCGTTCATGGAACAACGGTAACGACCAATGCCGTTTTAACCTACACGGGGGCGAAGACAGGCCTTTTGACGACCAAGGGCGTACGGGATGCCCTGCAGATGCGTCGGGGGATCCGGGAGGAGCAGTACAACAATCGCTACGAGAATGTGGAACCTCTGGTTCAACGATATCTTCGTCTCCCGATTGACGAAAGGCTTGACTACAAGGGAGACGTTGTCAAGCCTATCGATGAAGGGGAGGTAACCAACCAGGTTGCGGTGTTCAAGCAGGAGGGCGTGGAGGCGGTTGCGGTCTGTTTTATGAACTCCTTTGCCAATTCAGAGCATGAGAAAAGGGCAGGGGAAATCATAGAAAAGGAGATGCCAGATGCCTACTTGACCCTTTCAGGGGAGATTCTTCCCTCCATCCGTTTCTATGACAGGGTCAGCACGACGGTTTTGAATGCCTATGTAGGGCCGATATTAAAGCGCTACCTTGACTCCCTTCTCGAAAAGCTCAAGGGGTTTAATTATCAGGGTGTTTTGTTGATTATGCAGTCCAACGGCGGTGTCGTTGCCCCAGAAATTGCCAAGGAGCGCGCCGCAGCGACGCTTCTTTCCGGGCCGGCTGGGGGGCCTGTCGCGGGGGTTATGTACACGGACATCCAAGGTTACAGTGATTGTATCACGGTAGATATGGGGGGAACAAGTTTCGACGCTGCTCTGATAAAGGACAGAACACCCATGGTAACCACCATGGGGGAGATCAACCGTCTCCGTATCGCCCTTCCCATGTTGAATGTGGTGACTATCGGTGCGGGAGGCGGGAGCATAGGATGGATCGATGAGGGCGGTTTGCTTCGGATGGGGCCGCAGAGCGCCGGCGCAAAACCAGGGCCTGCCTGCTACAATCTTGGAGGTGTGGAACCGACCTGTACGGACGCCGACTTGGTTCTGGGATATCTTGACAAGGATTACTTTGCCGGTGGGAAAATCCCGCTTGATCAGGCCAAAGCGGAACGGGCGATCGAAGATAACATTGCGAAGAAGCTTGGTATGGACCTCTATGAAGCCGCCCTTGGGATGTACAATGTTATCAATGTCAACATGGCGGCTGCTGTCAGGGAGGTATCGGTCAAGCAGGGGCAGGACCCAAGGGATTTCCCACTGGTAACGGCAGGTGGGGCGGGTCCAAACCACGCCTGTATGATTGCACTGGAACTCGAGATACCAGTTATCTTGGTACCAAGAGAGTCCTCTATTTTCTGCGCTGCCGGAATGCTGATGTCAGACCTCAAGCATGATTTTGTGCAAACCTATGCTGTACGGATGGATGATCTTGACGTCAAACGATTCAGGACCTATTTTGAAGAGATGAAGAGGGAAGGGATTGCCCGTTTGAAGGAAGAGGGGATCCCCGAGGAGAAAATCGAGTTCGTTTACTCCCTTGATCTCAGGTACATCAAACAGTATCACGAGGTCAATGTTCCAATTTCGGCTGAGGTTGCCAAGAATGTGGACATCGATGCCATGGTTGCGGAGTTCCATCCCCAGCACAACAAGCTTTACGGGTATGACTTGAAAAATGAGGGAACGCCTGTGGAGTTGATAAATATGCGTCTAACCTGTATCGGTAAGACGGATAAACCGAAGTTTTCCCAGCAGGAATACGACGGCGAAGATCCCTCGAAGGCCCTCAAGAAAAAACGAAAGGTCTTTATCCCCACTTGGAAGCGTTTTGAGGAGATAGATGTCTTTGACAGTTTCAAGCTGCGTTACGGCAACAAAATTGAGGGGCCGGCCATTCTTGAGCAGGTCAATACGACGGCCTTCGTAACTCCGGAATATTCGGTTCTGGTGGACAAGTTTGGAAGTTACACCATTTATCTTAAATCACGGGAAAAAGAGTTTGTAGGGAGGATTTTAAAATGAGCGATATAAAGATTGACAAGGTGCTGGTCTCCATCCTTCAGCGCAGGCTGAAATCGATTACGGAGGAGATGAGTATTGCCCTGATGATGACCACGCGTTCCCCTATTCTGTGCGAAGCGAAGGATTTTGTGACGGGGTTGTATGATAGAAACGGCAAGATGTTGGAACAGACTGAAAACCTCCCGATTCTTTCCTTTTCTCTGGGGCCTGTGTGTGAATATATCATCAATTATTTTGGTGATGATATTCATCCAGGAGACGTGATTTTTCATAATGACGTCTTTTCCATGGGGAATCAGAATAATGATGTGGCTGTTTATAAACCTATCTTCTACAAGGATGAGCTGGTTGCCTGGGCGGCGTGTAAGGGGCATCAGGCGGACATCGGCGGGGCGGTTCAGGGAGGTTACAATCCCAATGCTACAGAGGTCTGGCAAGAAGCCCTGCGGATTCCACCAGTGAAGGTCTATGAGAGAGGGAAGCTTCGTAAGGATGTATGGGACCTGATTTTTGCCAACATCCGCCTGGATATCGTGGCGGAGGATATGAAAGCGGAAATTGGAAGCTGCGTTGTTGGCGAAAGGGAATTGTTAAAACTTGTAGACCGTTACGGCTTGGATGTGTTCGAGGCGCACAAAAGCTACCTCTTTGATTCCACGGAAAAGATGATGCGTTCCGAGATAGAGGCGATACCTAATGGTGTTTACAAGGGTGAATCCCGCGTCTATTATGACGGGAAAAACCTTGGTTCCATCTATGAAATTCATGTCACGATTAAGGTAGAGGACGATTCCATCACCTTCGACTATACAGGGACCTCGCCTCAGACGAATGGATTTGTCAACGGGACCTACACCTCGAGCGCCTCGGCAACAACTCTGACCTTTTTGCAGATGATTAACCCGAATATTCCCCACAATGACGGTATGGTTCGTCCCATGAAAATTATCATCCCGGAGGGAACAATTCTCAATGCTGCCTATCCCAAGGCGACAACCTATGGCAACCACCTGTGCCCCAACAATGCCGATGCCATCATGCGGGCCCTGGGCCCCGTGATCCCTGACCGGGTAACAGCAGAGTGGAACGAACTCCTCTGCTCTCTGACAACGGGAATCGATCCAAGAACTGGTGAGCCCTATGTAGATATTGGTTTTATGGGGTTAAAGGGTGGCTCCGGTGCCATCAAGGGATGCGATGGCTATGACCATATCGGGATGATTGATGCCTCTGGTGGTGTCTTGGACCAGGATTACGAGATGTTTGAGCAACAGACCCCTCATCTGCTTCTGCTTCATGAGTACTGGCGGGATTCCGCCGGCGCGGGGCAGTGGCGTGGCGGTCTGGGGGTGGAAACCAAGTTCAAGATCGGAAGCGATCATACCAAGGTTGTTACCTTTGGTGATGGGGATGTGGAGCCGGCTTTTGGCGCGCATGGCGGAAAGCAGGGGACCTTGAACAAGATTGAACTGACCTATCCGGACGGGAAGGTTTACAAGGCCCTGTCAAAGGATTTGATTGAAGACGTTCCCACAGGCACCCTCTATTTTCAGCAGGCTGGGGGTGGTGGGGGATATGGCCCGCCTTATCTGCGCCCCGTTGAGAAGGTTTTAAAAGACGTACGCAACGATGTTGTCTCGGTTGAAAAGGCGAAAGAGGATTACGGTGTGGTGGTTGACCCGGAAACCTTTAAGCTGGATGGAGAGGCGACGGAAAAACTCCGGGCTCAGATGCAGTCGCAGGCATAGTATTTCTGCCCGCTGGCCAGTGGTGGACTCCTCTGTGGCTATAGAAGAAGCTTCCTGCGATTTGAAAGGCCCGTAAAAGCATTTGGGTAGAAGAGGGATTGCCCCTTTTTCCCTCTAAGGGGGGGCGGATGAAACTCTCTTGCGGATTTTAAGGGAGTTTCTTCGAAATGAGCGTGGCACGGGATATCACAAAGATGGGGGTTCTTTATAT
>JALTEW010000311.1 GCA_027073795.1 bacterium
GTTACCATCTGGGAAAAGGCCGGCAGTTTTAAGGGAAATTCTTCCCTCTCCACCTGGATTTTCGGGATCACTCGGAACAAGGTTCGAACCTTTTTTCGAAAGAAGCTTAATTATGTGGATATCGATAAAACAAACCTGTCCCACGACACACGGGGTACCCTCGACGCGCGGGGGGATATCCAGTACGCCCTCAACCAGCTCTCCCTGGAGCATCGCGAGGCCATCGAAATGATCTTTTATCTCGGGCTCAGCTATGAAGAGGCGTCTGAAATCATCGGCTGTCCGGTAGGAACGGTAAAATCACGGGTCTTCCACGCAAAAAAACTGCTTGGATATCACCTCTCTCCCGGAAGAAGGGGGTAACCCATGGAAAACAGATCACACGCAAGAGGATGTCCGGAGCAGATTCTGGCGTATCTTCCCCTCATCGCCAATGGCACATGCCCGCCCGATAAGCGCGCCGAGATCGAGACGCTCCTTGAAAAGAGACCGGAATGCGCGGAGGAGCTCGAACAGTTCATGGCGCTTTCCCGCGTCCTCAATGAAGAGGCGGAGGGGATCCACGTTCCCTCCGATCCTCTCCTCAGCGAAATCATGGAGCGGATCGAGGCCTCGAAAGAGGAAACCCCTGCCCCTTCCGGAAACCGTTTATCCTCTTTCGCCGCGCGGATCTCTGAATGGTTTTCACCGGCAACGATACGTATCGCTGCCGCCTTTGCCGTTCTGATCATCATCTTCCAGTTCGCTATTATTCTGAATCAGTCCAAAAAGATCGCGACCTATCACACCCTGTCGGGCCCCGCGGCGGTCACGCGGGGCAGGCTCTCACTCAATATCATCTTTAACCCGCAGGCAAGCGAAGGTGCCCTCCGGAATTTCCTTGAAAAGTATAAGGGACAGATTATCTCGGGGCCAGGCCCCGGTGGCGTTTTTACCATTTCCATCCCTAAACCCGAACACCCTGACACTTTCCTCAAAAACCTTAAAGATCAAAAGAACCTGATTCTGTTTGCGGAAATAAGAAACTGACAAATAAAAACTGTCAGAAAGCCCTGACGTCTGATCTCCAAAAAAGAGGATATTCGTGAAAAATTACCCGAAAGCCTGTAAAAAATCATTCCAAACCAGCATTAAAGATAAAGCCAAAAGTCAAATAAACCCGGAAACGGGATAAAAACGGGGGGATAACCGTTTCTCTAAAAAGGGACATATTTAAGGGGGAAAAACCCCATGGAACAGGCTTTTCCATTACCCTGCTGAAAATCGTATTTTCGCTGGGAAGCGCCATGCTTCTCATCCTTTCCTTCCCAAATTTCAACCAGGGATGGCTCACGTGGATTGCCCTCTCACCGCTGATATATCTTTGTTTTACTACACGGCCTGCCGGCGCTTTTACTCTGGGTTTGCTTGCCGGCACAATTAGCCTGCTGGGGATCTTTACCTGGATTTTCAAGGTGCCGGGATTTCGGTTTTATCACGCCTTGCCTCTGGCAATCTTTTACGGGACCTTCCCCGCTACCTGGTGCGCCGGGATTTCATGGTTCAATAACCGAAAAAAAACAGATCTCATCATCCTGTTCGCCCCCGCCCTCTGGGTCGCGCTCGAATTTCTCCAAAACCACATGGGATTTCTCTCTTTTTCCTGGGCCACGCTTGCGCGGAGTCAGCACACGACCCCTGCCATCCTGCAGATGGCCTCCTTGACGGGAGAATACGGAATCACGTTCCTGATTGTCCTGGTCAATGTAATTCTCGTTGAGATTATCCTCCACCGCACCTGGAAAGAGGCCGTGATTGCCGGAACTTTTATAGGTCTTTGCCTCCTCTGGGGGACGCATCGCCTGGATCACCCTGTACCAACACCGCAAATCCGGGTTGCCGTGGTGCAGCCCAGTATCTTGCTCAGGGAACGAAAGACGCCGGAAAGCCGGGCCCTGGCCCGCCGGCGTATGGAGCAACTGACGTATCAGGCCGCCAGGTACCACCCCGCGCTTATCGTCTGGCCAGAAACCGCCATCCGCGACCTGAAACGGCATCCGGAGCTCA
>JALTEW010000312.1:0-1576 GCA_027073795.1 bacterium
AGGAAGCTGGGGTTAAATTTGATCCCCGCAAAGTTAACACGGTTGTCTGGCTGAAGAGCTGGCGGGATGCCACCAACGAGACCCTGCTGGCTCAGACCCTTGCCAATAAGGGGTGTACCTTGATTCGCCAGATGGCGGATACACCGGAATCAAGTATTGCGGCGTGTAATGCCAAGGTTGTGGCCATTGGGTATGGAACCGATGTAAGTAAACAGGCTCCCTGTGCGCTGGTCTCGACAGAATGGAACTGGGGTGTCTATTATGTTGATGCAGTCAAGCGGGCCATGGCGGGTAAGTGGAAGCCAGCTGCACAGTGGTGGGGATTTGACAGGGATGGTATTAAATTGTCCTCTTTTAACAAAAAGGTGCCAGCAAGGGTCAGGGAGAAGGTTCTGGCAGAGATGGCTTTACTGAAAAAAGGCATGGACCATATATTTGCTGGGCCCGTAAAAGATCAAGCAGGAAAGATTCGCATTCCAAAAGGAAGCCAGGCATCGGATAAAGATCTTCCAACGAACTCAACTTACAGGAAGTTCTGTAAGTAGTTTATTTTCTTCGATAGTCACAAGCTCAAAGCCAAATTGTTTTGCTTTGCGTTTTAGGTTTGCAATCACGCGATCTTGATAGCGTTGCTCATAATATTCCTGGCCAAGGTCAACATATTCGGTGCCATGTTTGAGCATGTTATAAAAAATGCGGGCTATTTTATGAGCTGTGGCTGTTATAGCTTTTGGCGCTCCTTTTTGAGCCTTTTTTCTTCGCAGAAATGCCCCTATGGCGCTTTTGCTTCGCTGGAGACTGTACGCGGCAAGCCGGAAGGCATGAGCCGCACGGTTGGCAGAAGGTTTTGTCTTGCTGCTTAAAACCTTGCCCCCCGTTATCTTGCTCCCAGGACAAAGCCCCAACCACGAGGTAAAATGCTTTACAGTGGGCCAGGGGGACATGTCGATGCCAATTTCGCCGATGATGTTTAATGCGGTGGAAGCCTCAATGCCCTCTATACGGGTCACATCGACGCCGGTTATCCGATACAAATAACCTCGAACGTCAAAATGGAATTGATTGGACGATCTATGGGACCTGCGACGAGGACCTTCCAAGGGTCTTCCATTGCTGCGATCCTCAAAGCTTTCAAGATGGTGCTGGATCTCGGTTTCACATGCAATAATTTGCTTTTTGTAGAAATCGTATAGCTCCACGGCTTGTCGTAACGCAAAGATATGTTCAGGTCGCCAGGTACCTTCCAGGGCCTTCGCAATGGTCGTTTCGCTGTTTTTGCAGTGCACATCTCGCATGCTGGCGAGCTTTACAGGGTTGCGTTCACCGGAGATAATCGCCCGAATGATTTTCATCCCGGTAACTCCCGTAATATCATTGATGACTTCATTAAGCTTGATGTTCATCTGCTCGAGAGCTTTCTGCATATGCTGGATATGATGAGAAGCATAAGATAAAAGGGTTCTTTCCCAAAAAGAGTGGGTAATGTCCATAAGCTGGGTTACCTGGCATAGGGGTTGACAAGGTTGAATTTCAACTTTCCGGTTATCAGATAGATGATGATCCTGAAGTTCTTAAA
>JALTEW010000312.1:1586-2045 GCA_027073795.1 bacterium
CCCCTCGCCTTTGCCTTGGCTGCCTGAACAAGGGAATTGAGCCCCTCAAGAATCCCATTGTTTATCTGGGAGCGTTTCCAGGCAATAATTCCCTCCCAGTGGGCCTTGATGGTTTTGGCAGCTTTAATGATCGGGTCCAATCGACTATGTGTTGCCCAAAAGTACCATTTCCTTAAAAGAACCTCAAACGCCTCTTCAGTCTCTGCCTGGTAAAGGTCCTGAAAGCTTTCTCGTATCCTTAAGGCCCTGACCGATTTTAACCGAAATTTGGGAAGCTTTAGCTCTTCAAGGGTTTCCTTCTGAGCCTTGGTAAGATTTGCCTGATTCTTTAGGAAGATGTACCGCGTCTTCTTTAAGAGAGGCTGGATCTTGACCTCTTCTCTCCTCACCTGATCCACGGCCTCGTTGATCACCTTCATGATGTGAAACCGGTCAAAGGTTATCTCGGCATTGACAAGC
>JALTEW010000313.1 GCA_027073795.1 bacterium
CCTCCAATCGGAAACAAACCTGGAAGAACTGAAGCAGGCATTTTTTTCTCCCATCCGTGAAGGTTTGCGGGACAGATATTTGAAAGATCATCCAGGATTGTTTGCGTTTATGAGTCAATTTATTGATTTGGGAGGGATCTTAAGGGCAGAGACAGCTTTACGAAACAGTAATGCAATGCTTTATTCTGATAGTGTGAGTTGGCGTTACCTGAAGTTATTTATAAACTTGAGAAAAATAAATGATATTCGGTATCTTAATCGATATTTTCTGGCGGTTCATAATTTGCTGATAACTGGGGGTTACCTGGTGGGATGGGCCCAAACTATAAAGATACGTAGAGCCCAAATTCTGAAAAAATTTCCGCGACTGATTGCCAACGGACTTTATGCTGTGGACTTTTTGATCAATCGTGTATGCCCTAAGCTGCCTTGGATCAAGCAAATGTATTTTTCAATAACCAAGGGGAAAAATAGAATCATCTCTCGAGCAGAATTGCTTGGACGTCTTAACTTCTGTGGGTTTGAAATTGTGGCGGAAGAGGAAATTGAAGAGAGGTTATATTTTATCGCCCAGAAGGCTAAAACAGTGTCCCGGGTGCTAAATCCCTCTTACGGTCCCCTGGTAGGCCTTGATAGGCTTGGAAAAGGTAATAAACCTATTCGTATTTATAAGTTTAGAACCATGCATCCTTATTCTGAATTTTTGCAAGAATATGTTTATAAAAAATGCGGCCTTCAAAAGGGTGGAAAACTAAAAAATGACTTTCGTGTTACTGGTTGGGGAAAGGTTATGCGCAAACTCTGGCTGGATGAGCTGCCCATGTTATACAACTGGGTAAGGGGGGATTTGAAGCTATTTGGGGTGAGGCCTCTAAGTATCCATTATTTCAGCTTGTATCCTAAGGAACTGCAGGAGTTGCGGCGAAAAGTCAAACCTGGGCTGGTGCCACCTTTTTACGCGGATATGCCGGTGACGTTTGAGGAGATTTGTGAGTCGGAGAAGCGATATATTCTGGCATATTTAAAAAGCCCGGTGAAAACACAGGTGGTTTATTTTTGGAGAGCTTTCTATAATATTGTATTTAAAGGTGCGCGTAGTCAGTAAAAAATGTCTCGCGCAAGACGCTAAGGCGCAAAGGATGACTGAAAATGATAAGGTCAATAGTTTAAACTCGTTCTATGAGAGATGGTATCGTCAGTGTAGAAAACACTCTATAGGAATAGTCTTGGCGAATTTGCGTCTTTACGCGGGAATCATTGGAGGGATTTGATGGATAGAGAAACGGGGATCGCTGTGATTGGGTCCGGGTACTGGGGTAAGAATCTGGTTCGGAATTATTATGAGATCGGGAATTTGAGGTTGATTTGCGATAAGAATAAAATGGTTCTGGCGGGGTTTAAGGAGAAATACCCGCAGGTGGAGGTTTGTCTGGCAAGTTATGATGTGTTGTCGCGGGATGATATCGATGCGGTGGTGATTGCCACACCCGCTGAGACCCATTATACCCTGGCCCGGGAAGCGCTTTTGGCCGGGAAGCACGTCTATATTGAAAAGCCGCTGGTGCTGGATGAGACGGAAGGGGAAGACCTGATTGCACTGGCCGAGAAAAACAAGCGGGTGTTGATGGTGGGGCATCTGTTGCAGTATCATCCGGCCTTTGTGCTCTTGAAGGAGATGGTCAGCAATGGTGTGTTAGGGCGCATCAACTATATTTATTCGCACCGGTTGAACTTAGGCAAGATCCGGCGGGAAGAAAATATCCTCTGGTCCTTTGCGCCGCATGATATCTCCATGATTCTGGCCTTAGCCGGGGAAGAACCGGAGTTTGTTTCGGCCAGGGGCGGAAATTACCTTCACCGGAAGATAGCCGATGTGACCATGACCCATATGGAATTCCCCTCCGGGCTGCAGGCCCACATCTTTGTGTCCTGGCTTCACCCGTTTAAGGAACAGAAATTAGTGGTGGTGGGGGACAAAAAGATGGCGGTCTTTGACGATATCTTGCCCTGGGAAGATAAGCTACTCCTCTATCCCCATAAGATCA
>JALTEW010000314.1 GCA_027073795.1 bacterium
GAACGGGGGCCTGAAGCAACAATGGTTTCAAAGGAAAGCGCTTCGGCGCCAAGCCGTCTCGCGCGGTATTCAAACTCTACCGCCCATTGACGTTCTGTCGCGTTCGGGGGAATCCATGCCAGGGTCTCGTCCAGTGCTTGGGTGTGGATATCTATGGCGTGTTGAATTTTCTCTATCTCGGTGACGCCTTTTACCATACGGAGACCGTCGAGGGAGTCTCTCAGGCTCCTGACGCCGATGGAAGGGAGGTTCTTTTTAATGCGCCGGAAGAGGTCTACTGTCAGGTGAGCCGTTTCAAGACCAACATATCGGCATTCCCTGGTCTGGAGAATCGAAGCGGCCTCCTCAAAGGGGTGTGGGGCTTCCTTGACAGTGACGTTAGGACATTCTTCCCGGGCGCGGAGGGTATAGCGGGGATCAACAATGAGGGTCAGATCCGGAGGGGTGGCGAGGAGCACGCCTTCTCCCCCGCTGAAACGAGTCATGTATCGTATATTGGGAGGATGCGTAATGAGCATCGCATCCACCCTTTTTTGGGAGAGAAAGGCCTCGAGGTTGGTGAGCTGACGTATGGCGAAATCTTCCATGAAATGGAAAATAATGGTTGGAAGGGGGATTTGTCAAGGATAAACTTGGGATTAAAGGCTGAATGCTGGGAGTAAGGAGCCCGTGGAATCTTTCCCAAGATCAGGATAAACTCACTTTTGAGGGGTGAGTGACCTTACAGTACGTTCCAGTAATTTATCCTATTAAATCGGTTTTGCCGTCTCGCATAGCGAAAAGAATTTGGTTCATCCGGAATTTGCGTACCTGAAGGGGGGGTAAAGAGAGTGGACAATCAGGTATCTTCCATTGCAATCATAACAAAGCAAGGAGTTTTTCTACCTTTGCAAAAAGTTCCCCCATTTTTGCTGTTTTCACTTGCATAATAAGTTAATCCCTTGTTCTCAAAACACAATTGGTAAATTCTGTCCAATTTTGAGGGAAGTCCAAAATTTCTGCTTTAATTGACACGCTTCCCCGTTTCTGCTAAAACCCTGTGGGCAAAGGAGGAAGTATGGGTAAATCTTATGACGCTGCTGTCGCCCTCGAGGACGGTAGCGTTTTTTATGGCACCAGATTTGGGGCAAAAGGTACAGTTTCAGGTGAGGTGGTTTTTAATACCAGCATGATGGGATACCAGGAAATCTTGACCGATCCCTCCTACAAGGGCCAGATTGTCACGATGACCTATCCCCATATCGGGAATGTAGGGGTCAATCCCGAGGATATGGAATCCTCGCGGCCGCATGTGGAGGGATTTGTCGTCAGGGAAACCAGCCGAGTCTCTAGTAACTGGCGGAGCCGGGAGAACCTTGGGAATTTTCTTGAGAGACACGGTATTCCCGGCATCGAGGGTGTGGATACACGTGCAATAACAAAGCTCCTGAGGGTTAAGGGTGCCCTGAATGGGGTTCTCTCCACCGAGGAACTGGATAGGGTGAGACTCGTTGAGATGGCCAAGGCGTGTCCAGGTCTGATTGGAAGGGACCTTGTAAGGGAAGTGACTTGCCAGAAAAGGTATGAATGGGGTGAGGAAAGCCCATGGGTAGCGGAAATCCTTGAGCATATGGAGGTTGAATCCCAGCCATCACTTCACATCGTGGCCATCGACTGCGGGGTGAAGTGGAACATCCTCAGGATTATGAAGACACTGGGTGCGCGGGTAACGGTGGTTCCGGCGCAAACGGGAGCTGAAGAGATCTTGTCGTTTAAGCCGGATGGAATCTTCCTCTCAAACGGGCCGGGGGATCCCCAGGGCGCTCCCTATGTGGCGGAAACGGTCCGCCGCCTTTTGGGGGAAAAGCCGATTTTCGGGATCTGCCTGGGGCATCAAATCTTGGGGCTTGCCCTGGGCGGGAGGACGTATAAGATGAAATTCGGCCATCACGGCGGGAATCAGCCGGTCATGGATCTTGAGAAGAAAACGGTGGCCATTACGGCACAGAACCACGGATTCTGCGTGGACGAGAAATCTATCCCCGATAAGGATGTCATCCTGACC
>JALTEW010000315.1 GCA_027073795.1 bacterium
TTGCTGAAAGTACGTTGCTCTGGCGTTACGATCGTAAGATTGAATGACCTTGCGCAAAAGCCGGAAAAACCATTCGCCGCTTTTGACCTCATCAAAATTTAACGATTTAGCGAGCTGTTTGGCTTCTTCAAATCCAGAAGCAACTTGCGCTTTGAGGACTTCATCTCCTGTGCCATCGGTTTTTGACTGTAACATAATTGCCTCCTGTTCATTTTTAAGCGATTCTTCAACGTGGCCGGAACTGAAAGCCGGACTTGATTTACACGCGCCTAACGGGGGATCCAGCTGCCGGCCATAGTGCCCGCAAAATGAGCGAAAGATCGGTTACCACACAGCTACTGCCCCGAAATCGAGGCTATCTTCACATACAAAACATCTCCAAAGCACTGATCCTCATTAACACACATCCGCCAGTTACTTCGATAAGTGCCTTCCTCAGCCGGTGCAACAAGAACCACTGAAACCTCTGTATCCTCTCCTACACGAGTTTCAGGAACAGGCACCGATTTGACATCACCCATTTTGTCGCCACCAATAAAAACGAGCTGGTAACCTTCTCCCCAGTCGCAGGTACCTGTGTTCCGGATTCGCCATATCTTGGTAAATCGTTGTCCTGCTTCAATACGAGTACCATCTGGCACACTGACATCTGCTTGAAAAACTGCCCCAAGAGTACATCGAGTGGTATCAACTGTAGGATAGACTGAAGGCGTCACTCTATCATTAGGTGTAGTTGGGGTAATTTCAGATTCACCAACACCAGGTGAGATAACCATCCCCACAATCAGCAAAATGATGCCAATCAGCACAGTCCCACAACCTTGCTGGGTCATCTTGCCTCCACGGCCTCTCTTGAGTAAATCCCCGCCACTGAGCAGCAACAGGATGCCGATAACAATCAAAATAGTTCTCATAAATTAACCTCCTTCAACGCGAGCTAATCAAAATGCGCTTCGTTAACAGCACAGCGCACCAACTACCATTCATCTATTGAGCCATCTAGTTTCGCCGAGACGAAGTTCCCTGCCCAACGTGGGCTTCCCCCCTCCGCCGTGCAGGGCGATCCGAGAAACTCAGAACCACAGCGGGAAATCTTTGCGCCGCCTCAACCGCCGCCGGCGGGTCAGGGGGACGCGGGGTTAGGTAGCACTTGACCTCTCTTTGCGCCACAATTGTTAGCGTTTCAGGAGATCAGCGACAGATTTCCACTTCAAAACTACCTTCATTGTTACCTGGGTCTGTATCATTTACCCCTATCTCAAGCGTGCCTCCGCTTTCTACTGTGAATTGCTGTCCGCTTCCAATCAATATGTAATCCCCACCACCTATACGCGCGATGACAGCCTCATGCGCCCAATCTGGCTCGAAAGAGAAGGAATCCTGCCAAACCGGCTCTTGGGTTGTCCCATCCGGCCCCGCAGATATATCGCTTGCTGTGCTGGGACGAACTGTGCCTTTAGCAGAAAATATCACCGTTTGCCCGGCACTCAGTTCAATGCCGGTATCAAACCATGATGCGTTCCAATCGCCGCTAGGCGGGATCGTAAAACTCGTACATTCGTTCGGCAAACCTGGTAATCTACAAGCTAAGCCAACCAGCAACATCGCAACAACAGCTAGTACTGGCGAGATCAACGGACTGTGTTTCATACTATCCTCCTTAATGGACCTACATGGTATCGGTCAGAGATGGTGAAGGGAAAGCTGCCTGTGACCATCGGCCAGCAGGGTGAGACGGTAGTCTTGTTTGGTGTATTGCTGAAGGCCGTTTGTCATCGCGCAGCAGCCCCCGTAAGTTGTTCAAACCCTTTCCGAATGACCGCGGCGATGCGTTTGCGCCGTTCGGCCAGGAAATCGACATAGGACAGTTCATACCACTTTTCAGGCAGGGCGTGCAGTTCATACATGCGCCGCAATTCGTCCACCGAGAACCGCTGTTCCATTTGCGGCACGTAGTCTTTCGGCGGTTGATCGGAAATGGCTATGTTATCGCTCCACTCTACCAGGGCGTAGTTGGCCACCTGATTGATTTCACGCCG
>JALTEW010000316.1 GCA_027073795.1 bacterium
TAACAACTACTTCAACTCCAGCCTCCTCAAGCCTTCTTGCATTTGGTATGGATCCTTCCAAAACCCCCATTTTGACCATAACTTCAACTTTCTGCTTAAATTCATCGCACACCCGCTTGACCATCTCCTCCTGCATGGGGAATGAGCAGACAAAACCAATTTTAATCTTCATTTTTCACTACCACCGTAGGGATAAACACCCAATCCACAGCGTATCCGTTCAAAGATACTCATGGAAACATAGCCACTTGAAACGATATCCTCTAATCGTTCCGTCAGTCTCTCCAGTGAACTACTCTATTTCTTATTTCAGGTACTTTTCCCTTAATCCCTTTTTGTAGATCTTGCCAGACCCGGTTTTGGGAAGGGAGGGTAGAAATTCAACAGACTTGGGCGCCTTGTATCTCGCAAGGTTCTGCTTGCAAAAATCGATAACCTCCTGCTCCGTGACAGCCTTTCCTTCCTTTAAAACAATACACGCATGGACCGCCTCGCCCCATTTCTCATCCGGTATCCCTATCACGGCCACCTCCAATACCGCCGGGTGTTCATACAGGATATTCTCCACCTCTGTGGAATAAACATTCTCACCCCCTGTGACGATCATGTCCTTCTTTCGGTCTACAATATTAACATACCCTTCGGCATCCACCACTGCCAGGTCCCCGGTATGGAGCCACCCATCCTTGAGCGCCTTAGCCGTCTCTTCCGGGAGATGCCAGTAACCGGACATGATACTGTCCCCCTTGACCACAATCTCCCCAACTTCCCTGTCATCCCACGCTACCTCTGTGCCATCTTCTCTTAACACCTTAAGCTGAACAAAGATAACCGGCCGGCCTGTGGCCGCTTTAAACTTGAACTGATCCTCCTCCGGACGGTCCTTAAGATAATCTTTTAATATGGACATGGTGAGATACGGCGCAGTCTCAGTCATCCCATAGGTCTGAATGTAGTCACATCCAAAGGCCTCCATGATCTTCCGAACGACTTCCGGGGCAATGGGCGCCCCCCCACTGAGCATGACACGCAGGGAAGAAAAGTCATGTTCCTTAATGGTTGGGTCGTTAACCATGAGGTTGAGCATGGTGGGAATCATGTTGGTTAAGGTAACCTTTTCCCTCTCCATTAAAACCATGACACTTCTGGCATCAAATTCCGGTACCATGATGTGGGTGCCTCCTACCCAGGTAACCGCCCAGGTGGCCCAGGCATCGGCCAGGTGAAACATGGGCGCCACGTGGATCCAGCGGTCTTCATCAGTCATCTTCAGCTCAGCAATGGTCCCCAGGGCATGAACCGCCACGTTCTTGTGGGTCAGCATCACCCCCTTCTGACGCCCCGTGGTGCCACTGGTGTAGTAAAGCTGAGCAATATCATCCTCTGACAGATCCGCTGCTTTTATGTCCCCCGCGGCACCCTCGATGAGGGTTTCAATAAGCTCTCCCCCTTCAGGAGGCTGCCCCTTGGAGGTCCAGTAAACGGTTACTTCTTTTTTAATCTGCTGAAGGCTCCCCTCTGCAAGATCGGCAAACATAGGCTGTGCGATTAAAGCCTTAGCATCGGTGTCTTGAAGGATAAAGGCTACCTCCCTCGCCGATAGGCGGTAATTCAAGGGACACAAAATGGCCCCAATGACAGCAGCAGCATAGTAGGCCTCCAGAAAATAGTGACAGTTCTGATGGAGAATGGCGATCCTGTCCCCCTTTTCAATGCCACGTTTATTCAGCCCCTCGGCCAATCTGTACACCCGGGAAACAAACTCCCGGTAGGTAAACCTGTCCTCACCACATATTACCCCTGTCTTGTCCGGATATAACCGCGCAACCTTGTAAAGTGATTCCAATAGATTCATCGTATATTTCTCCTTTTCTCAAAGTCTTTTACATGTATCTTATCTTTTAAACCCCTTTTAGTGCATTGTTGCTGGCAGCCAGGTTGCAAGGGGTGGAATAAACATGACTGCGAGTATCACAATAAAATCCACGGCAACAAGAGGCCATGCCTCTCTAAAAAGACTACCCATACTAATATCA
>JALTEW010000317.1 GCA_027073795.1 bacterium
GGACACCCGGATTCGGAAAATTAAGGAGATGAGGCTTGATGGGGTAGTGCTGGCGGCTGCCGGAATCAAACGCATGGGTCTTGAATCGAAGGTGTCACAATATCTGTCGGCAGAAAGGTTTATCCCCGCCGTAGGGCAGGGGGTTTTGGGCATTGAGGTGCGTGAGGCGGACAGCGCCACGCGCGATGCGATAGCCTTCCTAAACGATTCTGATGCCAGAGTGGCTGTCTTGGCAGAAAGGGAATTTTTGAAGACCCTTGAGGGGGGATGTCAGGTTCCCATCGCGGCGTACGCCCGGGTCTCTGAAGTGACGGTATTCCTTCATGGCATGGTGGCAAGTCTTGACGGCATGCGGGTAATCGAGGACACCCTAAAAGGAGAAAGAAGTGAGTCGGAGACCGTTGGTCGGGCCCTTGCAGAAACCTTGTTGAACCGTGGTGCGGGTAAGATTCTGGAAGAAATTTATGGGGTAGGGGGAAGTCTGAAGGTAGAAAGTTGAAAGTGGCTGCCTCCTCCCTACAGGGCTACAGCGGGACAAGATGCGAGGGAAGGAATGTGAGCGTGGCAAAGCAGCGTGACGGAAGAGGAAAGGTTTACCTGATCGGCGCCGGTCCCGGTGATCCAGGGCTTTTAACGGTTAAGGCGCGGGAGATTCTTGAGGCCTGTGACGTGGTGGTCTATGATTACCTTGCCAACCCCGTGTTTCTTGAATACCTCAAAGAGGGATGCAAAACCATTTATGTGGGAAAAAAAAGCGCCTGCCATACCCTTTCACAGGAAGAGATTAACCAGCTCCTGGTAGACCTGGCAAGACAGGGTAAGAAGATAGTGGCCCGATTGAAGGGCGGAGACCCCTATATTTTTGGGCGTGGGGGAGAAGAGGGGCAGGCCTTGAAGAAAAACGGTATCCCCTTTGAGGTGGTCCCGGGGATCACCTCTGCCATTGCGGCGCCGGCCTACGCGGGGATTCCGCTTTCCCACAGGGATTTTACCTCCACCATCGGGATTGTCACAGGGCATGAGCGGCCGGGCAAAGCCAAAAGCGCCATTGACTGGAAGGGGCTGGCCAGCGCCATGGGAACCCTCGTTTTTCTCATGGGGGTCAAGAATCTGGCGAGTATTTGTAAAAATCTCATCCGATCGGGTAAAGACCCCTCGACTCCTGCGGCTCTGATACGGTGGGGAGCCACGCCAAGGCAGCAAACCCTGACAGGAACGATAAAATCCATTCCTGAAATCGCGGAAAGGGAGGGGATCACCCCCCCCGCCATCCTGGTGGTGGGTCAGGTTGTTTCACTGAGGGATTCCCTGAACTGGTTTGAAACGCGGCCTTTATTCGGGAAACGAATCGTGGTGACACGGGCCCGTGCCCAAGCGAGCGAGATGATCCATCGCTTGGAGGCCCTCGGCGCAGAGGTGGTTCAGTTCCCGACCATTCGAATTGTGCCACCGGGGTCATGGGATCCCTTGGATGCCGCGATTAATGAAGTAGAAATCTACGACTGGTTGATTTTCTCCAGCGTGAATGGGGTAGAGGCCTTTTTCGAGCGCCTTTTCAAAAAGGGAAAAGATGTGAGAAGCCTGGGCGGAATCGCTGTGGCAGCCATCGGCCCAAAAACGGCTGAGAAGGTTGAAAGTTTTGGAGTCGTTCCAGACCTTGTACCGAATGACTACAAGGCGGAGGGGCTTTTGGCGGTTTTCCCGGATGGTGAAGGTAAAAGAATCCTTTTCCCCCGTTCGAAGGTGGCACGAGAGGTTCTTCCGGACACCTTGAGGCAGCGGGGGCATCGAGTGGATGTCGTCCCCGTTTATGAAACCGTTATGGAAAAACCGGCCTCAGAGACCCTGGAGGATATCCTTTCCGGTCATGTCGATATTATTACCTTTACCGCTTCATCCACTGTGCGGAACTTTGTAGATATCATGGGGGGGCGACAACATGTAAGCGCTTTGCCATCTTCCATCAAAATTGCCTCCATTGGCCCCATTACCTCACATACCTTGAGGGAATTCGGGTTGAAGGTGGATATTGAACC
>JALTEW010000318.1 GCA_027073795.1 bacterium
GAAGATACTGGATGACATGTTGTGGCTCTCCGACACCACCAACTCCTATCAGGGGAAGGGTAGTGATCCTTTTGATTCGAGCGATCCGTGCCAGAGAGTAGGGCAAAAATGTCCTGCCCATGGCATAACCGGCCGGAGAAGGTACGCCAAAAGGAACTTCCTGATCCACGTCGATGACAAGGCCAGCCGGAGCATTATGGGCCGTAATGAAGTTAATGCCTAATAGCTCCCATGAAGAGATGATCTGTTCTAAGGGGTCAAGGTTGGGGCCGATTTTAATCCCAATTGGTACAGCAATTGCTTTTTTGACTTTGGCAAGGACGATTTTGACACGATCTATCCCTTTAGAAAATGCTCGGGCTATATGGGGATGCGAGAAATTGAGCTCTATCAGCCGGGCCCCAACCTGTTCAAAGGCCTTAGCACGATCCACCCATAGGTCTGGGTTGTCCAGCTCCTCAAAAAAACTTGCAATGAGCACCGTGGATGTCTTTTTACATAGATCGGCCATTTTCTCTACTTTTTTGAGCCAAGTCTCAAGCTGCTCCACATGTGGAGCAGCGATTGAGTAAAGGGCATCACCTTCTCTATATCCACGACCGAGGTGCCGAAGAGGGAACTGATAAGGTCTGATGCGCACTTTATGCTCAGGACGGGAAGTGTAGGTTTTGGTAACAATAGCCCCCACGGGTTTCTGGACAAGCTCTTTGACAAATGCGACATCGGCTCCACATTCGGAAGAGGCTACAATAATTGGAGATCTGAACTGGATACCTGCTATTTCCACATGCGTATCTAAATATTTGGTAACGTTCAAAAGATTGGGCATGGTGAAGTTTCTACCGATGTGATTTGGACACTGAAGTAGCCTTTGATTCCCAGTTTTTGTTTCCAGTATTGCTCCCATTTATCTCTGCTGTACTGCTTGATCATGATCATCTTCGAGAGATTGGTTACCGCCGTATCAGACCAACCCCAGGCAATCCTCTTAAGACGCCGACCAATTTCTTTGAATACACGTTCCAACAAAGAGGTTGTCTTAGGTGCAATTACACCTGTCTCCAGCCATAATTCAATATTGGCAAATATTCGATCAGAAAGACCTTCAAGATAGGAAGCGCCATGCGTATAACCCTTCTCATAAAAGGTGCCAACCAGTTTTTTTTTTTCTTTCTTGCTGCTTTCATATCTCTCCTTCACCTGTTGCCTGTCCTCCTCTTTAAGAAGCTCAAAATCCCCCTCGGGAAGTTCAATCCCTATGAGCTGTTTTATCTTACCCGTTTCAGCCTGACTCTCTTTTCCCTTTACCCCATCCTCCCAAAGGGCGTGATAAAGCCCCCTCGGCCCATGCCAGGCACACCTCTGGGGATATGCAACACCAGAAAGAAAATCATCAAGCCCAGGCTCCCCATCATATATAAATGGGATGTCATGAGGCCTTATCCCTTTAATCCGTTCCTTGACCTTACGCTCTATCTCAGGCCGCTCGGTATTGACAAAACAACCAAGCGGTTTAAGACCCCCCGATTCTGTTATGCCTATAACGGCCCTGAGCTCCCCCTTACGCCCCCTGTATTGCTTTACACCCGTGCCATCAGCCATTATACCCGATAAACCATCTAAGGAAACAGGCTCCTGATAAACACCATCTATAGCCAACAACAATGTTGTGAATACCTCCAAGGGAAATGTCTATCGACCTCCCCTCAATAAGCCTCCGGTAATTCGTGTCTATAACCGCCTCACTTACCCCATCCTCATAATTGACCTCCCTGCGGGTATGAGAACCTACCCCCAAGGCACTTAACAACGGCGAATATCGTGCCCCACATCTGCAACATTCCACTACCCTTAACGGTAACTCCAACCTCCCAAATACAGTGGAGATCCGCCTTAAAACACTGCGATAACCCCGCCTTATAACCTTGCGACCACGACAAAACCGACTGTCAGCATCCCCCTTCCTCTTATGCCGCCCAATCCCTTACGCATCTTGCTGGGATAGATCTCTGTATGACTTAACCTCTCTGATATCA
>JALTEW010000319.1 GCA_027073795.1 bacterium
AAGTAGGCTGCCTCCAGGTCGTGGGTGGCCAGGGCGTTTCCCGCCAGCAGGGCGTGACAGTAGCCGTTTTCAATGAGGGCCTGCATGGCGTCCCGGCTGTCTTTATCAAAGGCAACGGCGGGGCCCATGACCCACACGATATACCCATGATCGCGGTCGTAACGGAGGATGTTGTAAAGTTGATCATAGGAGCGGGAGAAAGGGGTTTCCCGCGTGCCCCGCGTCCGGAAAGAGAACTTGTCCCCAGACTTGCTGCCTTCAAAATTAAATCCGGTGGTATGAACAAAAATACCCTCTTCTCCGTTTTCAGTCCGGCCGATGACTACCTGATCTCCCACCTTCAATCTTCGGGGTTCAACAACCTCCAGGGATTCCCCATTTAGAACGATGGCGCAGTCCATTCGGCTTTCGCACGTCAGAACCCACTTTCCCCCGCCCAGATGCACGTATTCTGGGTGGTTCGAGGTGGCGTGAAACCCTTCCGGTGCTACCCCATCTTTCTTAACCGACACCACATGGACAACCGGGGCACCAAGCAGCGGCGGGGATGAAAAATCGGGGGGTTCAAAACGGGGATAAGGTGGATTCATTTTATAGCTCCTTTCCCGGAAAGAGACAAAACATAAACCTGTTTCGTTTGCCTCTTAATCTATGTGTGCCCTTACCAAGAGATTACTTAACGAATTAAGTATGGTGTGTCAATCGAAAAGTTCTAAAACAGTAGGAAACTCTGACTTTTGAAAGCAAGTGGTCGTGGTGGAAAAACTCACTCCATTATGATAAGATTTTTAAAAAGTTTATGAATTCCGATATTAGATTAGAACAGATTCCAGCTTGTGGCACGGCTCTTTTATTATTTCAGGGCGATACCATTACGTTTACCTTGATTATTGATCAAGATGTTGATGGGCATGCCTGGTTACGCACCAATTTAGGCCATGCTGAGGTCGCGAGAAGGGAATCTATTGAAGAAGTTGAAATTCATAGACCACCGCTTGGACGAGATTGGTACGATTTTCCAATGAGGAAGATCGATGCCAGCCATTATCGTATAACCCTTCCGCTGGTAGATGTAGGTCATTTTGGTGCCAAGTGCTTTTTGATGGAAAAGGGCAAAGCGGAACCGATATGGCCATCTGGGGACAATACAGTCATTAACGTTGAGCCGGCATCTACCTGTTGCGCTAATATCATCTACAATGCCTTTGTAAGACAGTTTGGCCCAAATAAGAAAAAAAGGGTCATTCCAGGTAAAGAGGATGAAACGTGCGTTGAGAAACTTGATAAAATAAACTATTCTGTTATCCCACCTTCAGGCACATTTCGGGACCTTATTCCTGAGCTTGATTTTATTGTAGGTCACCTTGGTTGCCGAATCATCCAGCTATTGCCCATTACCCCTGCGCCCACAACTTTTGGGCGGATGGGGCGTTTCGGGAGCCCTTACGCGGCGTTGAGCTTTACGGATATCGATAACGCATTGGCGGTTTTTGACCCCCGTGTAACCCCTTTGGAGCAATTTATTGAGCTTGTGGACGCGGTTCACGCGCGAGGCGCAAAGATTATTATCGATATTGCAATCAACCACACCGGCTGGGGGGCAATCCTTCACGAAATCCACCCGGAATGGCTGGCGAGAGATGAAGAAGGCAAAATAGAAGTTCCCGAGGCATGGGGTGTCCGTTGGGAGGATTTGACGCGTCTTGATTACAACCATGAGGGGTTGTGGCGTTATATGGCGGATGTTTTCCTTGTTTGGTGCCGCCGTGGTGTTGACGGATTCCGTTGTGATGCCGGGTATATGGTTCCTCCTGAGGTTTGGAAATATATTATCGCAGTTGTCAGGCAGCAATATCCTGATTCGATTTTCTTTCTGGAAGGGTTGGGTGGGAAGATTTCGGTTACGGAGAAACTTTTAGGTGAGGCCAATTTTGACTGGGCCTATTCAGAACTTTTTCAAAATTATACAAGGGCTCAAATCGAGAATTACCTTCCATACGCCGCGTTCGTTTCCGAGTCGAAAGGGCTGATGGTCCATTTTTCAGAGACCCATGATAATAATCGGCTGGCCGCACGTTCTAAAACTTATGCCAAAATGAGGACAGCGCTTTGTGCCTTGTGCTCAAAAAATGGGGCCTTTGGATTTGCGAATGGAGTTGAGTGGTTTGCTACCGAAAAAATAGATGTCCACGATGCAAATTCCCTAAACTGGGGAGTGCCCGACAACCAAGTTTCGCATATTCGCCGTATTAACGCGATCCTCAGGGTACACCCGTGCTTTCAGGGAAAAACCAGGCTAACCATGCTTCAGGAAGGTGACGGAAATAACATTGTCCTCAGGCGGCAGCATTTGCCCTCCAAAAGGGAACTTCTTATTATAGCAAATCTTGATGATCAGGCTGAAAATAATGCATTGTGGCGAGCTAAGGCACTTGATAAGGATTATGGTATCTCATTTGATCTCCTGTCAGGCAGGGAGGTATCGCTTGTTAAATCAAATGGGATGTATGTTAAGAACCTGAACCCCGGGGAGGTCCTGTGTCTTTCTTTAAACAACGGAGATATCCGTCTGATTGAGGAAGTCATGAAGCAGCCATTTTCTGAACCGGAGAAACTAAGGAGGCAGCGGCTTAGGGCGAAGGCCCTTGAGGTTTTTAAATTTTATCGGGGGAGCGGAGATTTAAGGTCCTTCTCGCCAGAATCGGCTTCACACCTACTGGCCGAAGACCCTGTTGCCTTTTGTAAAGGTTTTAAATCGCGCGGTGATGAACCGAAGGTTATTATATGGCAATGGCCCCGGGATCTGAGGAGAGAAATAATGATCCCTCCAGGCCATTTTTTGCTGGTTCGTTCAGACTATCATTTTGAGGCACGCATATTGGAAAATGAGCAGGTTCTTGCCCTAGAAAAGGGTTTGGTTGGAGAGGACGGAACCTTTTTTGCCCTTTTTCTTCCGCTCGAAGTGCCAGCAGATCACCATCTTCGCAGGATGAAGCTTATTGTTTACGAGCCCCATGGCACCAAACGCATGGGAACTTCCCTGCTTTTTTTGACGAACGTAGAAAACGCAAGGGTGAAGAGGGCGTTTAACCGTGAATCATTGCTGCGAACGCCCCTCCTGTTTCTGAGTGTCAATGGGAAGGGAGGAATGGCGCGCACAAATGTCTTTTGGGAGGGGATTAACAGCCGGTATGATGCATTGCTTGCTGCAAATTTGGATACTGAATTTCCTGGAGACCGACGGATTATGTTTACCCGATGCCGCGCATGGGTTGTATTCCAGGGCTATTCACATGAAATAAGCAGCCACTGTCTGGAACGGTTTTCCTTTGGTTATCATTCCGGCGGGCATTGGTTGTACAGGGTTCCGGTAGGCCAGGGAGAACATATCCTGCTTTCCGTCACCATCAAGATGGTACCGCTTGAAAATGAGGTTCGCATTGTTTTCAATCGATTACAATCTGATCGTTATCAAAGCTACCTTCCTGACTCTCGAAAAATAGAAATCATCTTGAGGCCCGACATAGAGGATCGTAGCTTTCACGAGTGCACCAAGGCGTATCTTGGCCCTGAGCAGGCGTTCCCGTCTTCTGTAGCCCAAAACGAAAACGGTTATATCTTTTCACCCTACCCTGACCATCGGTTGGAGATGCGCGTTTCAAACGGGAAATTTGTCATGCAACCGGAATGGTACTATATGATCCATCATGCCCTTGAAGCTGAAAGAGGCTTAGACCCCGATTCCGATTTATTCAGTCCAGGATATTTTTCTTCTTATTTGGAGGGGGGACAAAACCTGATTCTGACGGCGCGAGCCCTGACTTTTAAGGAAGGGGGCAAGGGAAAGAGGGTGCAGCCACAAAGAGAAGATGAAGGTGCCAGGCCAGTTTCCTGGTTTGAAACAGACAAAAACTACAGCCTTGAAGAAGCCCTTGAAAACGCCATGGATGCTTACATTGTGAAACGAGGCGAGCTCAAATCTGTGATAGCCGGCTATCCCTGGTTTCTTGACTGGGGGCGTGATTCACTAATTGTATCCAGGGGGTTGATTGCAGCCGGCCGGACCGAAGATGCCATGGCTATCCTTAAACTGTTTGGTTCTTTTGAGGAAAGCGGAACATTGCCGAACATGATTCAGGGGCAAGATGCGGGAAACAGGGATACCTCGGATGCCCCATTGTGGTTCCTAATTGCCAGCTACGATCTGTTTAAAGAGACGGGGGGTGCAAATATCCTTAACATGATGTGTGGCAAAAGAAGCTTACGCGAGATTGCCCTTTCAATTGCCCATTCACTGGTGGCCGGCACCCCAAATGGGATAAAAATGGACCCGGATTCGTGCCTTCTTTTCAGCCCCGAACATTTTACCTGGATGGATACCAATGATCCGGTAGGAACACCGCGTGAAGGGTACCCAGTCGAGATTCAGGCGCTTTGGTATGCGGCTCTGAGATTTATTTCAAAAATTGATAAAGGCAATAAGACCGATAAATGGGGGAAAATCGCCGAGAGGGTTCGATGTTCCATGATAGATCATTTCTGGTTGGAGAATGAGGGGTATCTCTCGGATTGCCTTCACGCAGGAAAGGAAAAACCTGCCAACCAGGCGGAAGCAGATGACGCCCTCCGCCCGAATCAGCTTTTTGCCGTTACCCTGGGTGTGTTAAATAATCCAGAGGTTTGCCGCAGGATCTTGGGTGCCTGTCAGGAACTGTTGGTGCCTGGGGCGCTAAGGAGTTTGGCAGACAGACCGATTTCTTACCCCCTTCCCATCGTTTATGAAGGGCATGTCATGGGGGATCCCAAGTATCCTTACAGAGGAACCTATGCAGGTGACGAGAATACCATGAGAAAACCAGCGTATCACAACGGAACGGCGTGGACATGGTTATTTCCTTCTTTCTGTGAGGCGTGGAATATGGTATACGGGGATAGCGGGAGAAAAACAGCATTGAACTGGCTTGCGAGTGGTACCTACCTGATGAACAGGGGATGTATTGGTCACGTCCCGGAGATCCTTGACGGCGATTCCCCCCATAAACAGCGTGGATGTGATGCCCAGGCATGGGGGATTAGCGAGGCATTGCGGGTTTTAAAAAGGCTTACCTGAATCGCATAAGGATCACTCCATAGGCATAAAAGGGTTTTCAAAGGAGTAAAAATGATGTTCAATCTCAAAACCTTTCACGTCTTTCCAAAAGTTCCCGAACCGCTCTCTTTTCTTAATGTATTGTCTTATAACCTCTGGTGGTCATGGGACTGGTATGGGGTGGAGCTGTTTCGGCGTATAGACCCTGTTTTGTGGGATGAGGTTCGTGGAAACCCCCTGGTGTTCGCGACAAGGGTCTCTGAAAAGCGGCTTAATGAGCTGGCTTCTGACAAAAGTTTTCTTGAACTACTCAGGGAGGCAGAAGAGAGATACAAAAAAGAGGTTATTACGCCGGGCAGTAAAACACAGATGCCTTACAAAACAGAAGGTGGGATTGCCTATTTTTCCATGGAGTTCGGCATTCATGAGAGCCTGCCCCTTTTTGCGGGTGGACTGGGCATTCTGGCTGGAGATCATTTAAAAACAGCTTCCGAGCTGGGGTTTCCTTTGACAGGAGTGGGTCTTCTATATCGGCAGGGTTATTTTCATCAATACCTGAACCATGAGGGATGGCAGCAGGAGAGTTATCCGGAGATTGATGAGTATTATTTCCCTATGGGAAAGGCCAGAGACAGCTCGGGGAACGCCATTAGAGTTTCAGTAAATGGCCCAAATGGCGACATCATAGCCCAGGTGTATAAAGTTAAAGTCGGCCGTATATTTCTTTACCTGTTGGATACAAATCTACAGGAAAATTCGCCTGAAGTGAGGAGAATTACGGAAAGATTGTACACAGGGGAAGCAAAATTGCGTCTGGCCCAGGAAATCCTTATAGGAATTGGGGGGTTCCGCGCCCTCAAGGCCCTGAATATCTTCCCAAGGGTGTTACACTTAAATGAGGGACACAGCACGTTTGGGGCGCTTGAGCGCCTAGCTCAGACGATGGAGATGTATCATGTTGATATAAAAGCCGCCCTTGAGATTGTTCCGAGAACCACCCTTTTTACCACCCATACCCCCGTTGCCGCGGGTTATGATGCCTTTCCTCCAGAACTTGTCAAACCCTATCTAATCCCTTTTCAGGATCGCCTCGGGGTAAGCGCGGATGAAATATTATCCTGGGGGCAGCTAGGCGGACCTGGTTCAAACGAGCCCTTTTCCATGTTTATCCTGGGGATGAAGATGTCTCAGTATATCAACGGGGTCAGTAAATTGCATGGTAAGGTTGCGCGTCGTATCTGGGCACATATGTGGCCTGAACGCCCGGTGGATGAGGTGCCGATTTCCCATATTACGAATGGCATTCATATCACGACCTGGATGACCCGGAGAAAATTCAAGCTTTTTGAAAATTACCTTGGACCCGATTGGTATCTACACCCCACGAGTTCGGGTATCATCAATAAAATCGATGAAATCTATGATGAGGAGCTCTGGAATACTCACCAGACGTGCAGGGCGCGACTGATCGGCAAGTGCAGGCAGTGCATGATTAAGCAGCACGAGCAGCGCAATGCCCCCAAGGCCTTTATGCAACAAGCGCAATCTGTTCTCGACAGCGATGTTTTGACCATTGGGTTTGCCAGGCGCTTTGCCACATATAAGCGTGCAAGTCTCATCCTTCAGGACCCTGATAGATTGGAGGCAATGATTAATTCCAAGCACCATCCTGTTCAGTTTATTTTTGCAGGGAAGGCCCACCCCAAGGACAACGAAGGAAAAGAAATGATTAAACGTATCATCCAGTTCGCCAACCGTGATTCTGTGCGTCACCGTTTTGTCTTTTTGGAGGATTACGATATCCATCTTGCGCGTTACCTTGTGGGTGGGTGTGATGTCTGGCTCAATACGC
>JALTEW010000320.1 GCA_027073795.1 bacterium
ATAGGACATCCCCTTTCCAGACAATACATTGAGCTGATCTTGAAAATGAAGGAAAACGGGAAACCATTTGCTATGTGGTGTACCTCGATGGATCGGCAGGAAATGGAATTGGTTGAGCTAATCGAATCCTATCGTCTTCCAGTCTTCCAGTCACCAGACAGAGCGGTGAAGGCACTTGCTGAGATGGCCCGGTACAGCCGAAGGGCCGGAATTGCTCATCGTGCGGAATTAAGAAATGATGCTGCGTATAAAAAGTGATGGATCAGCTCGTAACCGGCATCTTGAAAGGGGGATCGCCAAATGGAACCAGTTCGTGAAACCATCGGCCAGTCGATTGCAAGCGTGACAGCGGAAAAGCCGGATCAGCCCGCCATCGTGCATGGGGAGTTAGGCGTTCGGTACACCTATGGGCAGTTGTGGCGTGAAAGCGGGCGGATTGCCCGGGGGCTTCTATCATCAGGCGTGGGTAAAGGTGACCGGGTAGCGATCTGGGGGCCGAACGTGCCGGAGTGGGTTTTTTCCATGCTGGCATTGGCAAGGATCGGGGGTGTCATGGTCCCGATTGACCCAGGAGCAAAGGGGGAAAATCTCGGCTATATCCTGAAGCAGTCGGAGTGCCGGGGAATAATCCTGTCCGGCTCCTCGCGGAAGGAGATTCTTAGGGAGATTCACCCCGGTCTTCCCGACTTGAAAGTGGTGGTTTCGATGGAAGATACCCTCTCAGCCGGTATGGTTTCCTGGAACCAGTTGAAGGCCGTCGGAGAAGAGTCTGACCTGGAACAGCTGGAGAAAGCGGAGAAAGCTCAGCGCTCCGAGGACCCCATCGCTATCATGTACACCTCGGGAACGACCGGCAACCCCAAGGGAGTTGTCCTCGACCACCTGGGGCTGGTGAACAAGTCCCTCTTCGCCACCGAACGACAGGGTGTGGATGGTTCGGACAGGCTGTGCCTGTTTTTCCCACTGTTCCACATGTTCGGGAATACCTGCATCGCCCTGGCGGGGCTTCTCCGGGGGGCAACCCTCGTGATGCCCTCCCGGGATTTCAACCCGGGAAGAGTCCTTCAGGTGATTTCAGAGGAGAAATGCACCGCCATATACGGCTCTCCCAGTATGATGGTTGCGCTCCTGGAGCACCCGGCATTTGATAAAGGGAACTGGCAGCCGGTACGCAAGGGGATTGTCGGGGGGGCTTCCTGTCCCATGGCATTGATGAAGCGCCTGGTGGAGGAAATCGGCATTTCGGACATCACCGTCGGGTATGGTTTGACAGAAACCGCCTCGTGGATTACGATGACACATCCGGGGGACCCCATTGAATTGAGGGTTTCCACCGTTGGGACACCGCTTGCGTGCAATGAGGTTCGGGTCATTTCCCCCTCTACCGGGGAGGTTCTTCCTACCGGCACCCAGGGGGAGATTTGCGCGCGGGGCTTCGTCATGAAGGAATATTACAAGATGCCCGGCGCAACGAAAGCGGCCATCGATCGAGAGGGCTGGCTACACACCGGAGATTTGGGAGAAATGGATGCAGACGGGTATGTCAAGATAACCGGAAGGCTGAAGGACGTGATTGTAAGGGAGGGGGTGGAGATATATCCCGTTGAGATTGAAGAGGTTTTATATGAACTGCCTGACATTATCGAGGCTCAGGTTTTCGGCTTTCCATACCCGGAGAAGGGGCAGGAGGTCGCGGCCTGGGTCAGGCTGAAGGAGGACGCCCCTATTTCTATCGATGGCATCACCTCGTATGTGAGGAAAAGGGTGCCACCCAAGCAGGCACCGCGCTACTACAAGATTGTGTCCAGCTTTCCCATGACACGAAGCGGCAAGATACAGAAGTTTAAACTGGCCCAAATGGCCGTTGGTGAATATACCGATTCCCCCGGCGTGTAGAGAGAGTCTTTGTTCCTGTAGAGAATGCTTCACTGTCACAAGGTTTAAAATTTCGAGGAAGGATTATTCGAGAAATCAACCTGATTCCTTTTCTTTCTGGATTGTGAAAAAGCCCTTTACCCCTGATGTATTC
>JALTEW010000321.1 GCA_027073795.1 bacterium
AAATAGGGTCAGATCTTTCCTCTTGACAGATAGCCCTGTTTTTGACAACATTCAAGCATGGCAAGACCCTGAAGAATCCAATACCCAGGTGCCTGTTACCACATTAGCTGCCGGGGAAACGAAAGGAAAAGCATCTTTTTGGACATACAGGATTACAATGCTGATGGAATGGCTGTACCGATTCAGTCAGATAACCCAACCTGAGATTGGACGGCTGGCAGGCGGGATAGATTACAGTGCCGTCAGTCAGGTGAGAAAGAGATTACAGGTAAGGATGGAGAGAGAGCCGAACCTGAGGAAGAGATTTAACGCATTAAGCAATCATCTGCTTCTTTTGTCAAGAGGAAAGATCTGACCCCTCATCTTCTTTCTCATCTTCTTTACTTTAATTTATGGATCCTTCGCTGAAAGATTCATCAGGGATCTTCGGGTTGACCTCAAGGGATTTGAACGTTACTTCCATCTTCACCTCCTCCACGGCAATTACGTAGTGATGCGGGACCATTAAATCATCTTTCCCGGAATATTCTGAAAAGGTAAGTCGAAAGGGGGTTCGGTCACCTTTCGGTCCCACTATTTCGGAAGGTAGGCTGCAGAGCGGGTTAAGGATCATATCAAATTTCCCCCAGCCGCATGTCAAAAGGAACCGGCATGAGTTCCCGGGCTGACGGGTCTGTAATACCTTAAGCGGCGGGGGGAAATTCAGGAATAATATCTTCATGAAGTCCTTCAGAAAAAGGGGAGAGAAGGGAAATTTAACAGGGAACGGGGGGCATTTGTCCAGGGGACCGGTGTAGTGCCCCCCTGAGTCAAAGTCCTTCCAGGCGATTAAACTCCCATTTTTTATCAATAAAAAACGGGGACGGTGAAGAAATCCGAAGATATCAAAGTGGAGTTTGTCAGGTGAGCGGGCGTAAAGGTCCCCTATAAAGGAGAACCTTCCTTCCGGGGTTTCGACCCTTACTCTTACCTTTCCAGAAAGAGACCGGTAGGCATGGGAAAGATCCAAAAGGGCCCGTTGATAGACCTTGGGGTTGCGGTTGCAGGGAGTAACCTTTTTCGGGGGAACGTGCACACAGGCCTGAAAGAGGAAGAAAAGGAGCGTGGCAGCCCCAAGGCTACGGAGCTTGCAGATGGCGAATTTTTTCATGAATTTTTTGAATCTCTTTCTGCTTCTTGGCCTTTTTTAACGCCTGGTGGTAGGCCTTGAGAGCCTTGGATTTTTCCCCTAACTTTTTATAGGTGTCTCCCAGATGCTCGAAGATCACAGCATCCTTCGGGGAAAGGGAAACGGCGCGTTTGAGATACATCAGGGCCTTTTTATAAGCCCCTTTTTGATAATAGACCCAACCCATGCTGTCCACGATATATCCCTCGTTGGGGCGAATCTTGAGCGCCCTCTGAATCAGTTTTTCCGCCTCATCCAGATAGATCCCCTTTTCCGCGTAGGTATAGCCGAGGTAGTTGAGGGCTGAGGCGTCTTTGGGGTTTCGCTCAATTGCCTTTTTCATCATCTCGATGCAGGTCTTTTTGTCCTTCAGCCGATCATAGATAACCCCCAACTCGAAATAGACATCGCTGTTTTTCGGGAAGAGGGCAAGGGCCTTGCTCATCACCTTTTTTGCCTCGGGATAACGCCTTTCCTTACGCAGAAGCTCACTGAGGGCGAGGTAGAAATCGACTGCTTTTGGGGCCTTTTTAATGGCAGCCCGAAGCGTTCGAATGGCCACGGCGCCCTTTCCCTGTTTCTTGTAGAGATAAACTATCTGGAGAACCGCTCGGGGATAGAGGGGAGACCTTGGGGGGATCTGAGACAGGTACGCAAGGGCCTGTTCAACTTTCCCCTTTTCCCCGTAGGCGGTTCCGAGATAGTAGCGAATCCGGTTGCTTTTTGGGCTCTTTTCCAGGGCCTTCTTAAAGACCTCGATCGCTGCATCGTACTTTTTCTGCTGGAAATAGATCAGGCCAATCTTTATATCAATATCTTTCCCCTCTCCTTCGCTCTTTCTCAACTCCTTCAGTAGCTGGAGCGCCAGATCCATCTTTTTCTGTTGAATGTAGATCTGGCTTAGATTCCATTTGGCATTATCATTGTGGGGGTCCACCCTGAGGAGACGCTGGTAAACCTTCTCTGCCTTGTCGAGCGCGCTCTGCCGCATGTAGAGAATACCGAGGGTATCCAGGGCGGGAACGAGGTTGGGACGGATCTTCAGGACCCTCTTAAGGTATTTTTCTGCCTCTTTGGGCAGGTCAATCTCCATATAGACCTTGCCGAGATAGAAATTCCCCATGATAGAGTCCGGCCGTCTTTCAAGAAGACTCTTGAGTGTTTTCACGGCATGTTCGTAATCTCTCTGGTCTGCATAGAGGGAGCTGAGGAAAAGGTACGGTTTCGCCTTGTCCGGCGCCAGCTTCAAGACCTTTTCGAACGAGGCAGTGGCCTCTTTCCACTGTTTGTTGTCGTAGTACAGGTTGCCCAATAATTCGTAAACCTCTGGATTGTCCGGATACAAATCCCTCGCAATCTTGACCTCCACAATAGCCTCGGGCAACCTGCCAAGACTCCAGAGAAGTCTCGCAACCTCCATATGGAGGTAAAGGGAAGCAGGGTCGTGGTCGAGGGCCTTGCGATACGCCTTCAAGGCCCCATTTGGGTCCCCGCTCAGCCACCGTGTCCGTGCAACAAGGTATGCGTAAACCGCCTCCGGATCCACCGGCGCCTCTCTGAGGGTGACCTTTACGCGGGGTGATGCAACGATCCCCGGGCGCGAGGCACAGGAAACAAGCATCCCGAAAAGGATCAGTGCAGCGAGCCAACCCCTGTTTCCTGGAAACCTCATCCGGGATTTTCCGGCATCGGTATCTGTTACAGAACCCCCCATCTAAAAACCCATATAATCCACGATGGTTGCTTTATCAGGCGGGAGGGTCACGGGTGATTTTGACTGTTTAATGGCATTGTCCGGGTCCTTCAGGCCGTGTCCCGTCAGGGTCGCCACAACCACTTCGCCATGTCCCAGCCCTATCACGTCCCTATAGCGGATGATGCCGGCAATCCCCGCCGCGGAGGCCGGTTCGCAGAAGATTCCCTCCCTTTCGCTCAGGAGTTTATAGGCGGAGAGGATTTCTTCATCACTCACCATCTCAATCCCCCCACCGGAGGCGTCCCGGGCCTCCTCGGCCTTTTTCCAGGAGGCGGGATTCCCGATACGGATGGCCGTGGCAACTGTTTCCGGTTTTTCGATGGGAACTCCCCGCACGATGGGTGCTGCTCCTTCGGCCTGGAACCCCCACATCCGGGGCAGACGGTCGGTAATCCCCTTTTCATGATATTCCCGGTACCCCTTCCAGTAGGCCGTGATGTTTCCCGCGTTGCCAACCGGCAGGACATGCACATCCGGTGGGGCGCCCAAGGTGTCACATACCTCGAAAGAGGCGGTTTTCTGCCCCTCGATTCGGTAAGGATTAATGGAATTTACAAGGGTGACGGGATACGTGTTCGATATCTCCACCACCAGTTTCAAGGCCTCGTCGAAGTTTCCCTCTACCTGAATCACCTCTGCCCCGTGCATCATGGCCTGGGAAAGCTTGCCGAGGGCAATCTTCCCTTCAGGAATCAGAACATAGGCTTTCAGGCCACTCTTGGCGGCATAGGCTGCCGCGGAAGCCGACGTATTGCCCGTTGAGGCACAGATAACTGCCCTGGCCCCGTCCTCGACCGCCTTGGAAATCGCCATGGTCATCCCCCGGTCCTTGAAAGACCCCGTCGGGTTTACCCCCTCAAATTTCAGGTAAAGGTCAATCTTTAGTCCAATGGCCGCCGCCAGATTTCTCGCTGGAATCAACGGTGTATTCCCCTCCAGCAGGGTCACAACATGTTTCTCCTCCCTCAGGGGGAGATAGTCCCAGTAATGCCGTATCACGCCTTCCCAGTGCATAGTGTATAGGGTTCCTTTCCTATTTGAGATCCAACTCGATATGCAGAGCCAGGGTCGGCTCCATTACCACATCCAGTTGATCAATGGTTTTCAGTGCCTCGTCAATCTGCCGCCTTGTCGTTTCATGGGTCACCATGACAATGGCCACAGGTTCCTCGCCTTCCCCTTTTTGTATGACCGATGCCAGGCTGATCCCGTTTTCTCCCAGGATCCCAGAAATCCTGGATAAAACCCCCGGCCGGTCCACCGTCTTCATCCTCAGGTAGTAGGCACCCCTGACCTTACTGGCGTCACGAATCACGGCGTCTCGAAACGCCGGAAGCGGATATCCCAGCGGGGGAATATCGTAGGTGTTTTCCCTGACCAGTTGCCGGGCAATGGAGATGATATCACTGACCACGGCACTTCCGGTGGGCAGCATCCCCGCCCCTTTACCGTAATAAAGGGTACTCCCCACAAAGTCGCCGATGACATGGATGGCATTGTAAACCCCCTTGACCTTCGCCAGCATGTGACTCTCGGGAATCATTACGGGATGGACACGTATTTCCAGTTCCCCATCCTGCCACTGCCCCACGGCGAGAAGTTTAATGACGAGCCCCAACTCATGGGCATGCAATACATCCAGTTGGCGGATATCCCGGATTCCTCTGACGGAGATGGCGTCAAAGGGCACGCGCACCCCGAAGGCCATGGTGCTTAGGATGGCGATCTTGTGGGCCGCGTCAATCCCGTCCACGTCAAAGCTGGGGTCGGCCTCGGCGTATCCCTTCCGCTGGGCCTCTTTCAGGGCTTCCTCAAAATCCATCCCCGCGTCGCTCATCTGGGTAAGGATATAGTTCGCCGTCCCGTTCAGGATCCCGTGGATGGACTGAAGGTGATTGGCACAAAGCCCCTCCCGCACACTTCTCAGGATGGGAATCCCCCCTCCTACGCTTGCCTCAAATGCGATGTTTGCCCCGTTCTCATGCGCTGCCTCAAACAGCTCCCAGCCCCGTGTGGCAAGCAGGGCCTTGTTGGCCGTCACCACGTATTTCCCCTGTTTGAGCGCCTCTTTGATAAAGGTTGCCGCCGGCTCGTATCCCCCGATGAGCTCCACTACAACATCCACCCCAGGGTCGGCAATCAGCGCGTTTGCGTCGCGGGTGAGAATGGCGGGATCCACAGAAATTCCCCGGTCGGTTTCTATGTCAAGGTCCGCGATCTTCCTGACATTCAGGTAAACTCCCGTTCTCTCGTGAATCAGTTCCCTGTTTTCCTTCAGGATCCTGACAGTTCCCATGCCTACTGTCCCAAACCCGATAATCCCAACACCGATATGGTCTTTCACACGCACCCCCTACAAAATTGAACGAATACCGCGAATAGCCTGCTTGATTCTCTGTTCATTCTCCACGAGGGCGAAACGGATATACCCTTCTCCTTCGTCCCCGAAACCAATCCCTGGAGACACAGCTACCTTTGCCTTCTCGATAAGCATCTTTGAGAATTCGAGAGACCCCATCTTCTGATACGGTTCCGGAATCCTGGCCCAGACAAACATGGTGGCCTTCGGCTTTTCAATGTTCCACCCGATCCGGTTCAGGCCATTCACAAGGACGTCCCGGCGGTTCCGGTAGGTCTCCACGATTTCGGATACGCAGGACTGGTCTTCGTTTAACGCGATGATGGAGGCGATCTGGATCGGCTGGAAGATACCGTAATCGAAGTAGCTTTTGAGTTTTTTTAGAGCGGCAATGATATCCCGGTTCCCCACGGCAAAGCCCACGCGCCACCCTGGCATACTGTAACTTTTGGACAGGGTATAGAACTCCACGCCCACGTCCTTCGCCCCGGGAACGGACATCATGCTCGGCGGCCGGTATCCATCGAAGGCAAGGTCTGCGTACGCGAAGTCATGGACGACCATCAGATCATGCGCCTTGGCAAAATCGACAAGGTTTTTAAAAAAGGTATAGTCCACCACCCGGGTGGTTGGGTTATGGGGGAAACTGACGATGACCATCTTCGGCTGGGGCCACATGTGACGCGCCGCGCTGGTGAGGCGTTCGAAGAAATCCCCCTCACCCTCCATGGGCACGCTCCGGAGGTCCGCCCCCGCCATCACCACCGAGTAGATATGGATGGGATAGGTGGGCGTTGGAACAAAAACCACCTCTCCCGTTCCCAAGGTTGCCAGGGCCAGGTGGGCCAGCCCCTCTTTCGACCCGATGGTGACAATGGCTTCCTCCTCCGGGTCGATGGTGACATCGTACCGCCGCTTGTACCAGTCCGCGATGGCAAGCCGAAGCTTGTAGATGCCGCGTGATACCGAATACCGGTGATTCCTGGGATTCTGGGCTGCTTCCACAAGTTTGTCCACAATGTGTTTCGGAGTCGGCATATCGGGGTTCCCCATTCCAAGGTCGATGATATCATCACCCCGTCGCCGTGCCGCAATCTTCAAGTCGTTGACAATGTTAAACACATAGGGCGGGAGCCGTTTGATTCGGTGAAATTCCCTCATGATTTCCCTCGCAGTTCCATATTTTAGCATTTATTATTAACACACCCCCTGCCGGTTTTCAATAAAACCTTTTCAAACGTGTCATATTTCAGTATAGTGCATCCCATGGAAATCCCGGATTACCCGCTTAACCCGCAACAATTGGAGGCGGTCACCCATACCGAAGGACCGCTGATGATCTTCGCCGGCGCGGGAAGTGGCAAGACGCGCACCCTGACCTACCGTTTTGCCTATCTTATCCAGACCCGGCGGGCACACCCCACCCAGATACTATCCGTTACCTTTACCAACAAGGCGGCCAGGGAGATGCGGGAGCGAATCGTGGGAATCACACGCATCCGCCCGCAGGGCCTTTTCATCTCCACCTTTCACGCCTTCTGCCTCTGGATGCTGAGGACCCATGGCAAGGAGATGGGCCTCGACCCGACCTTCGCTATCCTGGACAGTTCAGACCAGAAGCGCCTGATGGGGACTATCTT
>JALTEW010000322.1 GCA_027073795.1 bacterium
CCCCCATGCTACATCCGCCCCTCTACCCCTGGAACCTGAAAGCCCCGTTGTTTTCGACCATGGAGTCGTGGCTGAAGGCTACTGCTCGGATGAAACCGCTACCTTTTTCACCACACCTCCGGGACACGACCTGCGGAAAATCTATCAAGTGGTTAAAGACGCGCACGACGCTGCCATCGCTGCCGTACGTCCAGGCGTCAAGGCCTCGACGATCGACGCGGTAGCGAGGAAGCACATCAAAAAATCCGGTTTTGGCGAATACTTCACACACAGTACAGGACACGGCGTTGGCCTTGAAGTTCATGAGCACCCCGCTATTAGCCCCCATGATCAGACCCGCCTGAAACCCGGTATGGTTTTCACCGTCGAGCCCGGCATTTATATCAACGGGAAGGCTGGAATCCGAATCGAGGACATGGTACTCGTCACAGACAAGGGGGGCCGCGTGTTGACAAAACGTACCAAGTCTCTTACAGTGCTTTTCGAATAAAAAACAATGAGAGGAGAATATGGCGGTATCGACGTCTGATTTCAGAAAGGGCCTAAAGATTGAATTGAATGGGGAACCATTCTTAATGGTTGATTTTCAACACGTCAAACCCGGAAAGGGGGGGGCATTTGTGCGCACCCGCCTGAAGAGTCTCTGGTCTGGAAACATCATTGACAAAACCTTTCGTTCTGGCGAAAAGCTTGAAACCCCCGATTTGGAAGAAAAAGCCATGCAGTATCTTTACCCGGATGGTGGAAACTACATCTTCATGGATAATGAAACCTATGAACAACTGATAATTCCTCAAGAGGTGCTTGGAGATGGCATCAATTTCCTGAAGGAAAACACAGACGTAACTGTTTTGTTCCACAATCAGAAACCAATCGGAGTTGAACTCCCCTATTTTGTGGAGTTGGAGGTTGTCAAAACGGATCCGGGCATCAAGGGAGACACCGCCAGTGGGGGGAGCAAGCCTGCCACCCTGGAAACCGGCGCGGTAGTCCAGGTCCCTCTCTTTGTCAAGGAAGGGGATACCCTGAAAATCGACACCCGGGACGGCAGTTACATCGAACGCGTCTCCGGGAAATGAGTTGCAGGCTTGTTGCGTTTTCAACCCCGAACCCGACCTATATAAGGGTTGACGGTCTCGTAGAAAGTGATGCTTATAAGGCAAAGCAAAAAGACTCAGGGGAAAACATGTATTTACACAGAGGTACAGAGCACAAAGATTTTTTGTTTTACTCAGTCCTCATAGCTCAGCCCGCCCCGTTAAATTCCGCAGGACGATTTAACGGGGGTCTTCAGTCCTGTGTAGGCCTTTTTACAAAGCCATCAGCAATTATCTCTCAATAAAAGGAGTTCACCATGAGTGATGACCCCCAAAAGATTCAAGCAGCCAAAACAGAATGGGAAGAAAAAGACGTTTCCAAAACCCTTGGGCGCTTCCCAGAACGGAAACAGGTCTTTGAAACTACTTCGGGGATTCCTTTCGAGCGCCTCTATACCCCCCTGGACCTTGAATCTCTTGATTATCTCCGGGATTCGGGCTTCCCGGGACGATACCCCTATACCCGAGGGGTTCAACCTACCATGTATCGGGGACGGTTCTGGACCATGCGGCAGTATGCTGGTTTCGCCACGGCGGAGGAAACCAACAAGCGGTACAAATTCCTCCTGGACAAGGGACAGACAGGGTTATCTGTGGCTTTTGACCTTCCCACCCAGATAGGGTATGACTCCGACCACCCCCTGAGTGCCGGTGAGGTAGGAAAGGTAGGCGTTGCCATCGATTCCCTCGCCGATATGGAAATCCTGTTTGACGGCATCCCCCTGGACAAAGTAAGCACCTCCATGACAATCAACGCCACGGCCGCCATGCTCCTTGCCATGTATATTGCCGTGGCCGAGAAGCAGGGGGTCAACAGCCAAATCCTGCGAGGCACGATACAGAACGACATCTTGAAGGAGTATGCGGCACGCGGAACCTACATCTACCCCCCAAAGGAGTCCATGCGTATCATCACAGACATCTTTGCCTACTGCAAGGACAGTCTGCCCAAGTGGAATACCATCAGTATCAGTGGCTACCATATCCGGGAAGCGGGCTCCACCGCTGTTCAGGAGGTTGCCTTCACCCTCGCCGATGGCATCGCCTATGTCCAGGCGGCTATTGACGCCGGTCTGGATGTGGACGCATTTGCATCCCGCTTATCTTTTTTCTTCAACGCCCACAGCAATTTCCTAGAGGAAATTGCCAAGTTCAGGGCGGCACGCCGAATGTGGGCACGTATCATGAAGGAGCGCTTCAAGGCAAAGGACCCGAGATCGCTCAGGCTCCGTTTCCACACGCAGACAGCGGGATCCACCCTGACCGCCCAGCAACCGGAAAACAACATCATGCGGGTCACGATGCAGGCCTTATCCGCCGTTCTCGGAGGGACGCAATCCCTCCACACCAATTCTTGGGATGAGGCATTTGCCCTGCCTTCTGAAAAATCGGTCACCATTGCTCTCAGAACTCAACAGGTTATCGCCTATGAAACCGGTGTGGCCGATTCCATCGATCCCCTCGGCGGGTCTTACCTCATCGAACGGCTCACCCAGGAAATCGAAGACAAGGCCAATGAATACATCCAGAAGATAGATGAAATGGGCGGGGCAGTCAAAGCCATTGAGGCGGGTTATATCCAGCGCGAGATCGCTGACAGCGCCTACCAGTTCCAGATGGAAGTGGAAAAGGAAGAGCGTATCATTGTGGGGGTTAACCGCTTCCGTCAGGAGGAGCCACCTCTGAAAGACGTACTCAGAATCTCTCCCGACGTGGAAACGTACCAGATCGAAAAACTCAAAAAGGTCAAAACCCAGCGTGACGAATCCAGGGTAACCCAAACCCTTGCGCGCTTGAAGGAGGCGGCACAGGGAACGGAAAATCTCGTTCCTCTGATTATAGAGGCCGTAAAGGCCTATGCCACCCTTGGTGAGATATCTGGAACACTGAGGGAGGTCTTTGGAGAATACAGGGAAAGCTGACAGAGAGGAGGCAGTCCATGGAAAGGGGAAGAAAAATACGGGTCCTCATGGCCAAACCCGGGCTGGATGGACACGACCGCGGGGCAAAGGTGGTTGCCCGGGCCCTGAAGGACGCGGGGATGGAGGTTATTTACACCGGAATTCGACAAACTCCTGAGCAGATCGCAAAAACCGCAATCCAGGAAGACGTGGATGTTGTGGGGTTGAGTTGCCTCTCCGGGGCGCATAATCATCTCTTCCCAAAGGTTGTAGAACTCTTGAAGGGGCAGGGAGCAGAAGATATCCTCGTTTTTGGGGGGGGAATTATCCCGCACGAGGATATCCCAACGTTGAAAGAGAAAGGCATCGTCGAGGTCTTCCAACCCGGAACCGACACCCGGGAAATTATAAAAGCTATCACCGAAATGCTCAAAGAAAAAGGGAGAAGTATAGGGGGGAATCATGATTAAGAAAATCGACCACATCGCTGTGGCTGTGAGGGATGTTGAAAAGGCAGCAGAATTTTATGAGAAGGTTTTTGGGCTTAAATTAGGTGGGGTTGAAGAGGTGGAAGGCATGGGCGTCAAGGTAGGGTTTATACCTATAGGAGACACCCGAATCGAGCTTGTCCAGCCCCTCGACCCTGAATCGGGATTGGCAAAATTCATTGAGAGGAAAGGGGAAGGTATCCACCACATCTGCTACGAGGTTGATGACATTCAAAAAGCCCTTGAGACCTACAAGACCCGGGGAGCTAAGCTGATTGACGAATCCCCTCGCAAGGGTGCACACCACAGCCTGGTGGGATTCATACACCCCAAAAGCACCGGGGGTGTTCTCACGGAACTAACTCAGCCCACGGAATCCTGACAGTCCCCGTCTTTTCGGAAAAAACAACTGAGTGATAGCGCTTTCCTGTTCATTGCAGGTTTGAAGCTTTGCCCAAGGCGTTACCCCTAATTCCATGCAAGAAGGGATTTTGTGCCTGTTACAGTTGACATGAAATGGATAGGTTGCTATGAATATTGGAACATCACCAAGGGGGGATTCATGAAATTTTTCAACCACCTAAAACCCTGCCTTCTTCTTTTATTAGGCCTTCTTTTGCTTGCACCGGTCTCATGCTCAACTGCAAAGTCCGCAGGGAGTATTATAAAGGAAGAGGCCAGATCTCTTATGTTCTGGAAGAAGCAAAAACCCTATCTCGAGAGTGATTTTCTTATCGATCAGGATGTAAGAGAAATCGGCGGCCACGAATACATACGGATAAAAAACCCGGACTATGGCCAGCGAATCGATGCCCCTCAGTTCATATGGGTAGAAAGGGAAAAATACCTAAAAACCTACTACGGGGTTCAGGCACCCTCGGGCGGTAAGAGAAAGAAAGCCAAGCCGGTACAGGTTGGAAGCTTACCCCCGCCTCCGCCTCAGTACATCGTTAAAAACTATCCACAGCCCAGCCAGGCTCCTGCCTCTATTAAATCCGGCGCATCAGTCGGCAAAAGTGATAAACAGGTTGAGAAGAGAACCCTCAAGCGAAAAATCCTCCTCCTCGCCTTTACAAACAATACTGGGGAACCCGTCGATTTCGTGGTCGATGCTGTGTATCTTGCCATCAAGAGCCGCCTTCTGAATTCAGAGGAGGTTATTCTCGTGGAGAGGGCCTCTATGGAAAGATATCTCAAACGGCAGGGATTATCCCTCTCCTCCTTGAGTGACAAGACGGTGCTCATCCACGCGGGAGAAGCCCTGGGGGTTCAGGGATTCTTTTTCGGAAGTATCGACAGGCTCCTGTTGAGCCACAGTAAGAACAATGAGGGTAAAGAAGAGTCATGGGCAACCATTGAACTTCGCATCAACCTCATTGACGCTAAAACGGCTTCCCTCGTTGTTTCGTCAAGAGGAACAAACAACCTTTATAAAGCCGAAGCGACAGGGCCTGAAAGCAGGATTCAAGCCGTTAAATCGGCTGTCTCACAGGCCTTGAAACAGGCCCTTCCCCCCATCCTCACAGAGGTTAGGAAGCTTCCCTGGGAAACCCGCATTATCAAGGTGGAAGGGGAGAAAATCTATATCGATGCGGGACGCGAAACAGGCCTCATGGTGGGAGATACCCTGAAGGTCTATCAGAAGGGAACCGATATCACAATTCCTTCAACCAGAATCATCGTCGGACGTGAAATCGGACCTCTCCTTGGCAAGATTCAGGTGATAGATTTCTTCGGGCTTGACGCCGCAATTTCTCTTCCTAAAAAGGGGAGAGGTTTCAAAAAGGGTGACGTTGTCATGTGGTAAAATTTTTAATAATTTTCAATAAAAAAGAAGGGAGAGAGAAAACATAATCTCTTTGGTGAGGCCATTTTCCCCGAGCAACGCAAAAAAAGCAGTAAGTCATCTTTCTTTTAAAAAAGGAACCATCTGTGGTAAGAGTGATGTATGGAAAAGTTTGAAAAGAAGTACCGTTCTCTCCGGATTATAGCTTGGTTTTTTAAATTCGGGGCGTGGATCAGTTTTGTGTGCGGTTTTGTCCTGTTTTTTGCCGTTCTCTTTGGCGGAAAGGTCCTGTTTCACCTAATGGAAGGGAGTGGGGCCTACATGCAATATATGAAATTTGGCAGGACATTCGGATCCTTCATTATGCTCTCCGGGTTTCTCCTCAACACGCTCTTCCTTTACGCCATCAGCAGCACCATCTATCTCTTCATCGACATAGAATCCAATACACGAAGAATCGCCACGATCCTGCCCAGGCTGCAGGCACCCCTTTCTTCACCTCCCCCAGCGGAAAAATCGCGTGAAAACATCTCTTAAATACTCAGGGCTTTTGGGGCTTATCATCTTCCTGTGCACGGGGTTCGTCGCCTGTATGCCTCCCACCAGGGCGATTTCCCACGAACGAAGTGTCAAAAGAGAGGTGGTAAACGTGCTGCTTGCTATGCAAACAGCCTACGAGAAACACCAAATAGATGAATTCATGGTTTGGATTAGCGAAAAATACCATAAACGCGCCAAATTCAGAAAAGAAGTTTTAAGGGATTTTGATTCCTCTCAGGATATTCATCTCAGCCTCCTCATTGACCAAATCCTCGTAGGTGAAAAGGGCGCAGATTTGAAAGTTCATTGGTATCGCACCTGGAAACCCCTGTCAAACGGTAACGTCACAAAAAGGGAAGGAAAAGCGCGGCTCATGTTTTCCCTGAACCCTATTCGACTCCTCTTCCAAGCGGGGGACAAACCCTTTGGACCCCCTGGGAAAAAATAAAATATCAGAGGATTAAATCTCCCCTTTCCAACCCTGCCTTGCCAAGGCAAGAAATTGGTCACGGACATCATCCGACATGACGCTAAACGTGAATGAAACGGTCGCGTCGGGGAACTCCTTCTTAATATCTGTCTCCACCATACCGGCCAGGTAGTCTTTAATGGGAATATTTGGGAACGGAACCCGAATCTCCACGGAGATCCTACCCTCGTCATTTAAAACCTCCCCCACCATTCCAAGTTCATAGAACGTGGCCGCGATTTCCGGATGCTCAATCTCCTTGATAATTTCTATAATCCGTTCTAATGAAACATCCTGAGCCATTTTCACCTCCTTACGCCTTAATCCGTATCACACGTTTCTTACCCGCCCGCAGGACGATACCCTCTCCCGTCAAGGCATCCCGGGAAATGGTGGCGTCCGACCCCTTTATCCGTTCCTTATTGATATACCCCCCTCCCTGCTTGATCAAGCGTCTCGCCTCGCTTTTGCTTCTTACTAACCCACTAAAGACAAACAGGTCAACGAGTGGGATCTCATCAGAACGCCCCGCTCCCGGATATGAAAGAGTCGGGATCGAGGCTACAGGATCCATTTCTGTGGAGCGAATGGAGGAAGAGGTTTTGATTTCACCCTTCGGGTCTGCCGA
>JALTEW010000323.1 GCA_027073795.1 bacterium
GTATGACAATATATTAAAAAAACAGTGACAATGAGAGAATAGCTTAAAATGAGATGTGTATCCGCAAAAATTGTTTTTCTTCTTCTGTTGTTCTCCATACTTGTATCACCTGTAATACAAGCTTCAAACAATTTTACAATTTGTGAAAACAATAAGTACAGGGAAAGAGTCCATGCAATCTGGGAGGATGTTGCCCCAACATTGTTTGTATGGGCGAAAGGGAGAAGATATATTTTTGACGGCTTTGGCCGGTCGCATCCCTATGAATTATATGATATCCAGTTACTGACCTCTAGCCTGTTGAGATATGCATCTTATTGTGGCGATATTCAGGTATTTAGATCCATACTTAAGCTTTATTCAAGATGTTTTAACACAATGGAATCGGTTGATAGCTATCGTTTTTTCTATTATCCGGGTGGGCCGCGCCTGTCTGCACACAAACTCGACAAACGCTACAAAATGTGGCTTTCCGAAGACAGGCTCGAGAATATCCTTGTCAGTTCTCAGTTTCTTTTCGCTGTTTCTGAAACACTGGTTGCTATCACACGTCTTGCGCCGGATGTGCGGTCACCTCTGATGATCAGATATGCCAACACTGCCCTGGGCATTTTACGAAGTCATTATATACGCTGGTGTTTTTCTGCTCCCGGTCCTTTTCAGGTACGAGGATGGGGATGCAAAATCAATGGCAGGTATGTAGAATCTGGCCTTAATCATTTTGAATTCCTGAAGAAGAAGTTACGCGGTGAGTTAGGCGACAAAAGGAGCCCTTCCTACTGTAATGCCGTTACGGACACCGACATGTTCATTATTGGGGGAGTTGCCAATATGCTTGCTGCAAGGTCTCGTGAACCTGCGTTGGTGAAAATGTCCGGCAGGGAATACAATTGTTATCTTACCTATCTGAAAACTGGTCTTGATTTGCTGCGTTCAAGGTTGACTTTTACCGAATTAAAGGATTTTTCCGGTAGACCTGTTCAGGGAGTTGTTTTTGACCAAGGTGCCTGGGATACCCATCCAGATTATAGGTATGCTTGCTACAAAGGGGCGAGCTATCCTTTAGGTGAAATATTCCAACATGCACCTTTGCCTTCAGAAACAACATGGGATATTAGCCATGCCAGGCGGTATGTTGACATTTTTAGCTCGCTGGTACGAGATACAACTATACTTTCCCTGTCGTTTTTTGATGCATCGCTATTGGAAGCACTGGCTAATCAGTTTGTGTACAAGGTTTTTGACGGGAACTTTGATCGTCCCCTGTTCAGTAATTTCTGGGGTGGAGTAAACGGTTGGTACAGGGTGGGATACAGTGGGCGTAAGGGCTATGGATATGGGCCGAGTGACCTTTCCATAGCTGCATTGACTGGAGGGTTTGCATTTCTCGCTCAATATAACAAGGATGTAGGTCACCTATATCGAAAACTGGCTGATATGGTGCTTTGCGGCTCAGATAAGGACAAACGATGGCTGAGAGAACATTTTTCGGGGAATCGATACAAGAATTACAAGCGGTTCCGGTTGCCTTTCTTTTCAAAGCGGACAGGGGGAAAATCGGATTCAAAGGAAATCCTTTTGCTTACATTTGTTCCTTCATTGTGTTTAGTGCCTGGCTATAGTGGAGCCCAAAGATGGGATAGTATCTTAAAGTGAAAGAGGAACCAACGAAAACACCAATGGAGCCATTTGCTTTGTTCGTCTTCTTGGGTCTAAGAGAGGTCAAAGGCAGGGTATGGGAAGAACGTTTTTCTTCCCCAAGATGCTTCGGTCTTGTCTTTTACCGCGCAAAGAAGTTTTTAGGCCTTATATCTCCCTTTTCTTGATACACCTCCCCCTTCGTTCTTCTTGGTTTGCTATTTGTGCCTCTTTTCTCCTGTTTCCCTTCAGGCCGCCTTTTTGCGCCTGAAGGGATCCACAAGGGATCGGATGTTCTCTTCCCTCCCTTCCTCGATACTTCCAAGGGCCATGGACAGCATCACAATCAGCGCCAAAGAGACCTGAAGGCGCATCTTCTTGAGTC
>JALTEW010000324.1 GCA_027073795.1 bacterium
CCATCGAGTTTGAAAGAATGCTCAGTGCTACGGGGCCATACAGCAGCACGGTCATGCGGCCTTCCGATGGGGATATTCCTCAGAAAATTGCCTTTATTCAGTGCGTGGGAAGCCGGGACACGGATCATCCTTATTGTTCCTCTGTGTGCTGTATGTATGCGACAAAGGAAGCAATCATCGCCAAGGAGCACCTGGAAGGGATTGAAACCACCATCTTCTATATGGACATCCGGGCCTACGGAAAGGGGTTCGATGCCTACTATGAGCGCGCCAAGAGCCAGTTTGGTGTGAAATATGTCCGTTCAATGATTTCAAAGGTTGCGGAGGATCCGACGACGAGGGATCTTGTCCTTACCTACCAAGATGAGGATGGAACCCTGAAAAATGAGGCCTTTCAGATGGTCGTGCTTTCCGTTGGGCTTCAGCCTTCCAGAGAGGCTGTTAAGCTTTCACAGAGGATATCCGTTGATTTGAACAGGTATGGTTTCTGCGATACCCATCCCTTTACTCCCGTTTCCACGTCACACCCCGGCGTGTTTGTCTGCGGTGCCTTTCAGGGACCCAAAGACATTCCGGAGACGGTATCCCAGGCGAGCAGCGCTGTGGCCTATGCTGCAGGCATCCTCGCTGATGCAAGGGGGACAGAGCTGGTTCATGAGGAGTTACCGGAGGAGCTTGATGTTGAAGGTCAGGAGCCCCGTGTCGGTGTCTTTGTCTGCCATTGTGGGGTAAATATCGGGTCAGTCGTGGATGTGCCCGCGGTGCGGGACTATGCCAAAACGCTTGATGGTGTGGCTTATGCAGAGGACAACCTTTTTACTTGTTCCCAGGACACGCAGGATCGTATCAAGGAGAGGATTAAGGAGTATAACCTGAACAGGGTGGTGGTGGCATCGTGTTCTCCCAGGACCCATGAGCCCCTTTTCCAGGCAACAATTCGCCAAGCGGGTTTGAACAAGTATTTGTTTGAAATGGCAAACATTCGGGATCAATGCTCCTGGGTGCATATGCACATGCATTCCGAATCGACGGAAAAGGCTAAAGACCTTGTCCGTATGGCGGTTGCCAGCGCACGCGAGCTGGTTCCTCTGCATGAAAAGCCCCTTCCCATCATCAAGAAGGGGCTGGTCATCGGTGGGGGTATCGCAGGAATGACAGCCGCATTGAAGCTGTCAGAGCAGGGATATGAGGTTTTTTTGGTAGAGAAGGAGCCTGAATTAGGTGGGAATCTCAAGAATATTTATTTCACCATTGAAGGAAAGGATGTTCAGGCATTCCTGGCAAAAACCATTGAAAAGGTTACCCAGGATGAGAATATTCATGTGATTACCAATGCCCTCATTGTTGATTTCTCCGGGACACAGGGCAATTTTTCTACGGGCATCATGGTGGCGCCTGGCATGTATTACAGAAAGTTGGAGCATGGCGTGACCATCGTGGCAACCGGGGGTGAAGAGCTGAAACCCAGTGAGTATCTTTACGGGGAAAACGACCATGTTATGACTCAGTTGGAGTTTGAAAAACGCCTCGCTGAGGAGCAGCAATTTGCCTTGGGCCAGAACACGGTGGTCATGATTCAGTGTGTGGGGTCGCGGAACGCGGAACGTCCTTACTGTAGCCGTGTTTGCTGTTCGACGGCGATTAAGAATGCCTTGAGGCTCAAGGATAAAAATCCAGATGCTCAGATCATCGTCCTTTATCGGGACATCCGCACCTATGGGTTAATGGAGCCTTACTATCGGGAGGCCCGGCGGCGTGGAGTTGTCTTTGTCAGATATGATCCGGACGGGAAACCCGAGGTTACCATCAAGGATGGAAGGCTTGCAGTTCAGTTTTTTGAACCTGTCATAAAGAGAAGAATGACGATCTTTCCGGACACGCTGGTGCTTTCATCAGCGACGATTCCAAGGGAGAATGAGGAGCTTGCACTGATGTTGAAGGTTCCGAGGATGGAGGATGGGTTTTTCCTTGAGGCGCATATGAAACTCCGTCCTGTCGATTTTGCCACGGATGGCATCTATGTCTGCGGGTTGGCCCATTCCCCCAAGAACATCTCGGAATCGATTGCCCAGGCGGCGGCTGCGGCGGCACGGGCAGGGACCATTTTAGCCAAGGATTACATCTCTGTAGGTGGGGTTGTGGCGGTTGTGGATGAGGAGAAGTGTGCCGCGTGTCTTACCTGTGTCCGCGCATGTCCCTATTCAGTGCCGGTGATAAACGAACGGGGCAAGGCGGAGATTGACGCTGTAAAATGTCACGGGTGCGGGGTGTGCGCTGCAGAGTGCCCGGGTAAAGCTATTCAACTTCAATATTTCAGGGATGTTCAGGTTATTGCAAAGTGTGATGCCCTGTATGACAAAAAAGAGGTGGCGGCTTAATGAGTGAAGAGGAATTTGAACCGAAGATCGTTGCGTTTTGTTGCCATTATTGTGCATACACCGCTGCGGATTTGGCTGGCTCCATGCGCCTGCAGTATCCACCGAATGTTCGAATCATTCGCCTTCCTTGTACCGGAAAGGTAGATATTCTGCATCTGCTCAAGGCCTTTGAAGATGGCGCGGATGGTGTGTATGTCGCGGGGTGTATGGAAGGAGACTGCCATTTCATCAATGGAAATTTCAGGGCGAAGAAACGGGTGCAGTACACCAAAAAACTCCTGGATGAAATCGGTTTTGGGGGAGACCGCCTGGAGATGTATAACATGTCAGCCGCCATGGGTCCCCGGTTTGCGGCTGTGGCCAGTGAGATGGTTGAAAGAATCAAAAAGCTTGGGCCGAGTCCCATAAAAAAACCCAAAAACAAGAAGGATGGAGAGGCGTCATGATTGTGGGGGAAAGAAAACCGATGGAAGAGATCGAAGCCATGATCGATCCCTTCGAAAAGATTATTGTACTGGGATGCCGGGAGTGTGTAACCGTGTGTTCCGTTGGAGGCGAAAAGGAGGTAGGCATTTTGTCTTCGGAACTACGGCTGTTACGCAAACAAAAGGGACGTGCCATTGATATCTTGGAATTCACCCTGGAGCGCCAGTGTGACCATGAATATATCGACCAGATTCGCCCCAAGGTTCCCAACTATGAGGCTATCCTGTCCATGGCGTGTGGCGCCGGGGTTCAGTTTGTGGCAGAGGCCTATCCGGAAATCCCTGTCCTGCCGGCGGTTAATACAACCTTCATCGGGGTGACCGAAGAGCAGGGGTATTGGACGGAGCGGTGTCAGGCATGCGGTAATTGTATTCTGCATCTCACGGGGGGAATTTGTCCTGTTACCCGGTGTTCCAAGAGCCTCCTGAATGGGCCTTGCGGGGGATCATCCAACGGAAAGTGCGAGGTGAACAAGGAGATTGACTGTGGGTGGCAGTTGATTATAGATAGGCTTAAGGCGCTGGGGCAGCTTGATCGGTACGAGGAATATATCCCCGTTAAGGATTGGTCCACCAGCAGGGATGGAGGACCAAGAAAGGTCGTGAGGGAGGATTTGAGATTATGAAATCGGCCAGCCGTCTTGAAAAGGTTCTGGAAAAAGGAGAATTCGCTGTTACGTCGGAATGCGGGCCGCCTCGTGGCGCGGATGCAGAGGTGATTCGCAGAAAGGGCGAGCTCCTTAAAGATGTGGTGGATGCGGTCAATGTCACGGATAATCAGACCTCTGTAGTCCGGATGTCGAGTGTCGCTTCCTGTTTTATCTTAAAGGGGATGGGTCTGGACCCTGTCCTCCAAATGGTGACAAGGGACAGAAACCGGATTGCTATCCAGAGTGATATATTGGGGGCCGCGGCGGTTGGTATTAACAATATCCTATGTCTTTCAGGGGATCATCAGGTTTTCGGGGACCATCCCAAGGCGAAGAATGTCTATGATATGGACTCGATACAATTGGTTTATTCTGTTAAAACGATGCGGGATGAGGGGAAGTTTATCGAGGGTGAAGAAATTAAGGGAGCACCAAAGCTTTTTATCGGGGCGGCTTGTAATCCCTTTGCTGACCCGTTTGAGATTCGGGTCCCCCGGTTGGCTAAAAAGGTCAGGGTGGGGGTTGATTTTATCCAGACTCAGTGTATTTACAACCTGGATAAATTTGAGGAGTGGATGAAAGGGGTTCGAGATCGGGGGCTTCATGAGAAGGTTTATATTCTTGCAGGTGTGACCCCCATGAAATCAGTGGGGATGGCTAAGTATATGAAAAACATGGTGCCTGGAATGGATGTCCCCGATGAGGTTGTTGAACGGTTGAAAGGGGTTCCCAAGGAACAGCGAGCCGAAGAGGGTATCAAGATGTGTGTCGAAACGATTCAGAGGTTGAAGGAAATTGAGGGAGTTAGCGGGGTCCATATCATGGCCATTGAATGGGAGGAAAAGGTGCCCGAGATAGTTAAAGGTGCCGGTCTTTATCCCCGCCCGCAAGTATAAATTAATAAAAAAAGGAGGTTTCCAATGGCAAAGATTTTGATTGTTGACGATGATCCTGATCTGGTGGAAGCGGTCACGATGATTCTGGAAAGCAAGGGATATGATGTGGCGGCTGCGTATGGTGGCATTGAAGGGCTGGAGAAGGCTAAGACGGAAAGTCCGGATCTTATTGTTCTGGACGTGATGATGCCTGACAAGGACGGCTATGCAGTTGCCAAGGAGCTCAAAGCGGATCCTGATCTCAAGGGCATTCCGATTCTGCTGTTAACTGCAGTGGTTTCTCACATTACTTCGACGAAATACACCCCACAGATGGGGCTTGAGACCGAGGCGGAAGACTACATGGACAAGCCTGTAGAGCCTGAGGAACTGGTTAACAGAATAGAGGCGCTTTTAGCAAAATAAGAATAATCAGGAGAAGTCGTGGACAGCAAGCCGAGAATCATCGTTATCGATGATGAGGCCATCATGCGTGACGGCAGCAGCCGAATCTTGACAAAAGAGGACATGGATGTCGTCACCGCTGAAAATGGCGAGACGGGACTCGCGCTGGTCAAAGAGGCCCCTGACAATTACGATGTGATGCTGCTTGATTTGATGATGCCAGGCATGAGTGGCATGGAGGTCATGGAGCACGTTAAGGAGATAGCCCCTTCCATTCTCGTGATTGTTGTGACGGGATACGCCACGGTGGATACGGCGGTTGAGGCGATGAAAAAGGGGGCCTATGATTTCATTCCGAAACCCTTCACGCCTGATCAGCTCAGAATTGTTGTGCACCGTGCCCTTGAAAAGAAGGCCTTGGAGGAAGAGGCTGAGAGGCTTCGGGAAGCGGCAAGAAAAAGTCTGAAGGATGTAGCGAAGGAGAAAAGCAAGACCCACACAATTATCAACAGCATGACGGATGGGGTCTTGGTCGTGGACAAGGATGGTACGGTTGCCCTTTTGAATCCCGCTGCTACGCGCTTTCTTTCCGTTTCTGCGGAAGAGGTCATTGGAAAAACGATTGATGAAATTAAGGTCGACGCCCTTTCCAATGCCATTAAAGATGTTCTTGAAAAGGACACAGAGAACATCGTGGGGGTGAGTCAGGAAATTCATTTGCAGACGGATGGGCGTGAAATCTTCTTGCGCTGTCATGCGGTACCCGTCAGGGATGAAGAGGGTGCCCTTTTGGGTGGTGTGACGGTTCTTCAGGATATCACCCAGTTGAAGGAACTGGAGAGGATGAAGGCAGATTTCGTCGCCATGGTGACCCATGAACTACGTGCCCCTGTAGCAGCCATAGAGCAGCAGCTAACGGTGATTCTCAAGGGGCTTGCGGGAGAGATAAATGAGCGACAGGCGCGGATGTTAGGACGTGCCAAAGAGCGGGCCAAGGGACTTTTGGACCTGGTTAAGGACCTTCTTGATCTCTCCAAGATAGAGGCAGGGATGCAGGTTCAGTATATGGAGCCTGTGGATATCGGTGAGTTGCTCACGAAGGTTGTGGACCTCATGCAGCCGCAGGCCCAGCAGAAGGGGTTGATGCTGGAGTTTGAGATTGGGAAAGATTTGCCTTCCGTAAATGCGGATGCAACGAATATGGAAGGGGTCTTTACCAATTTGATTAGTAATGCTATTAAATACACCCCGGAAGGTGGATTGGTAAAGGTAACCGGAAAGAAGGAAGGGGATTATATACGGATTGATGTACAAGATACGGGGATTGGGATCTCTGAGAAGGACCTCCCCAGGATTTTTGAGCGCTTTTACCGGGTGAAGACGGAAAAGACCCGCCAGATTGTTGGGACAGGGCTGGGCCTTTCCATTGTGAAACAGGTGGTAGATGCCCACCTTGGGACCATAGATGTTGAAAGTGTTGAAAATCAGGGGACGCATTTTGTGGTAAGATTGCCGATCGTCTTAAAAAAATAGAAGAGTGCGGAGGAAATTTGAAGATATGAAGGTAGCGGTGAAAGGTGATACAACGTCGTTTGCGAAAGAGATTGAAGAGGCGTGTGGGCAGGACGTCTTGGCCTGTTATCAGTGCAGAAAATGCACGATGGGTTGTCCTATGGTATTCGCAATGAAGATGAAGGTCAGTGAAATGATGCGGGCCATCCAACTGGGACTTCGGGATGAAGTTTTATCCGCCGATACCATGTGGTGGTGTGTTTCCTGCGAGACCTGTGCTACACGGTGCCCTCAGGGGATTGAAATAATAGATGTCATGGATGTCTTGAGGGAAATGGCTTTTAAGGAAGGTTATTATATCCCGGTTGAGTCCATGAAAACGTTTCATAAGGTATTTCTACATTCCGTTAAAACGTATGGACGTCTTTATGAGATGGGGTTTGCCATAGATTTAAACCTTATGTTGAAAAATCCCTTGAAAGATGCGGATCTGGGGCCCGTGATGTTTGCGAAAGGGAAATTGAAGCTATTGCCCGATAAGGTGAAGGACCTTCAATCTGTTAAGAAGCTGTTTGAGAATGTTAAGAAACTTGAGGAGT
>JALTEW010000325.1 GCA_027073795.1 bacterium
CCAGCGCCCTTTCGATAGCCATCTCTGCCTCGGCAAAATCAAAGGGTTTAAACAGATAATCATAAGCGCCTTCCCTCATGGCTGCCCTGACTGTATTGATGTCATGCAAACCGGACAAGGCAATCACAGGCACGTCGGGATGGATTAACTTAAGCTGCCTAATCAACTCTATCCCGTTCATCCTCGGCATTTTAATATCTGAAATGACGAGATCAGCACCATCCTCGTGGACCTTCTTCAATGCAACAAACCCATCCTCGGCTGTGTCTACATCATAGCCTGCCTCACTCAGCCATCTTTTTAGAATCAGACAGATATTAGGCTCATCATCTACAACCAATATCTTTCTTTTTTGATTCATTCTCTATTCTCTAAGATTTTCAGAACCTTGGCTTTGAGGTCTTCAAGTTTGAAGGGTTTAAACAGCCAAGGCCTTCCAGAGCTTTCGAGGAAAGAAAGGGTGTTCGGGTCTATGGAATCACCTGTCAAAAAAAGAATTTTGTTAATATTGGGGTTGCCGCTCTCCCTGAGTTCCTCAAATACCTTATTACCCGGTTTCTTAGGCATGACGAGATCAAGAACGACAAGATCAAAGGGGCGTTCAATGAACTCTTCCGCCTCAATCCCGTTTCTTGCAGTAGTAACGCTCATACCCTCCTGTTCAAGAAACCTCTTCAGGAGCTCTAAAACAAATCCCTCATCATCTACAACCAATGCCTTCCCCGAAAGTTTGTCTTTTTCACCCATGCCCTCAGTGACACCCTCACCTCTAATTTCATGAATGCGAGGATTGTCGATCGGCAACTTGATCACAAATTCTGCGCCGCCAGAGGACCTGTTTCTTGCATAGATTGTGCCCCCGTGTCTTTGAACAATGCCAAAGCTTACAGAAAGCCCCATGCCCGTTCCCTGCCCCGTCGGTTTTGTTGTAAAAAAGGGGTCGAATATCTTTTTTAGGTTATTCCTTGGGATTCCACCGCCATTGTCCTCCACCTTTGTTTCAACAAAATTCCCCCTCACCTTCATGACAATGGTAATTATCCCCTTTCGGTCCAAAGTCTTTAGTTCATAAATGGCATTTTTTACGATGTTTAAAAAAACCTCCTGGATCTGATAAGGGTCCCCTTTTATTACAGGTAATTCCTTGTCATACTCTTTTACAACATCTATATCTGTTCCCTTTAATTCGTATTCTAACAATTCAAGGGTATTGTCCATCACATCAGGCAGATTCACTTCCTTCATTTCCGGTTCATGATATCTTGCAAACGAGAGAAGATTCTCAATAACCCTCCTCGCCCTCTCTCCTTCCGAGGCAATCTTTTTCAGGTCCAGCTTAATCTCTTCCTGTATATCTTTCCTCAACAAGAGGAGCTGAGAGAATCCGGAGATAGTTGCCAATGGATTATTCAGCTCATGGGCTACCCCGGCTACCATTTCGCCCAAGGCAACAAGTTTCTCGGTATGTAACGCCTCTGACTGAATCCTCTTTATCTCTGTTATATCGGTATACAATTCCAATTGCCCTATAAATTCCCCTTTTTTATCCATTACAGGCACCGTTTGCCTTAGAAGGGTTTTCTCATCAGAAGTTGCTGCAACCTCGATCTCGTCTGTAATGTGTTCATGCCTATGATCCTGTATGAACTGGAACTTTTTGTGGAGTTCTTCTGGGTTCAGCATTGTCTTTTCCATTACGCGTTGGATATCTTCCCTGCCTTTTAAAGATACGCCGTCTTTTATCCCAAACAACTCATAAAATTTTTTGTTTACCACTATAACCTGGCCTTTCTCATCCGTCATCAACAGGGCACTTTCGGAAGAGTCTATCAGTGCTTCCAGCAGGCTGTTTGTCTTCTCAAGTTTTTCCTGAGCTTGTTTGATCCGTGTTAGATCTTTATGGTAAGCAATGATAGACTTTATATTTCCCTTGCTGTCAAGTAAGGGGTATGAAGTCACGAGGAGGTATTTATTCAGCGTGTCGCTGTAAACCTCCCCCGAGGCAGGTTTTTTTATACGTA
>JALTEW010000326.1 GCA_027073795.1 bacterium
ATGAGATAGTCAAGACGCTCAATGATGCGGGTTTTGAGACGGAAGTGATTGTCGGGAATATTCTGAATGCTATCTGGCGGAAACTTTTGGCAAATGTGGCCTGTAACTGTGTGGCGGCCATTACGGGATTTACAGGGAATCAATTGATTGAGTGTGAGGAAACCAATCAGTTGATACGAGAACTGGCGGTGGAAACCTATAATGTTGCCAAGGCACAGGGGCTTCACTTTAAGGATATAAATGACCCAACCAAAGAGCTTCAAGACCCGGCAGAATTTGTCATCAAGGCCTTGTCAGGGGTTGGGGATAACAAGATCTCCATGCTTCAGGATATCGAAGCGGGGCGGCGAACTGAAATTGGCACCCTGAATGGGAAAGTATGGGAGTTGGGAGAGGAATTGGGTGTCCCCACGCCTTTAAATAAGATTATGACATTGCTTGTTAAGGCGATTGAGAAGAAACCCCTTATGATGAAACAAAAATAAGGAAAAACAGCGATGCATCTTAGAGAAACGGGGCAGGGGCGGGTTTTAGGGGTAAAAAGAGGGGATTTTTTGCCCTTTGCCCTTTTTCTCTTATCTTACCGGTGTGTCTTTTGTGCAACCGTTACCCATGGAACCTCCGCAAGTAGTTTTTTAACCCGTGACTGGTTTCAGTAAGGCGGCACGAGATTGGGCGAACAGGCGATACGTGTCCTTTTAATTGATGAAGACCGTTTGTTCAGCGATCTGATTGCGAAAATTCTTAATGAAAATTATAGTGTTCAGGTAGAAAGGCGTAAGCACCTTCCCCAGGCACATCGTATAAACAGCGGCGCATTTGATATTATTTTCACCGATCCCTTCCAGGGAGGTGTTGATTTTGAAGATTTTGTCTCGGAGGTCAGAACCTTATATCCGAGAATACCTATCATCTTTATTACGAAAAACAGAGACCCGGAGAAAATCATTGAAGGCTTCCGGATGGGGATAACGGATTATCTTATTAAACCCTTTCATGAAGATGAATTCAAAAGGATGTTTCAAAGGGCACTCCTGGTTTTGCATTCGGGTCAGTCCCCTGCCCTGGGAGGGATCTTTCAGGTTTGTCAACAGCTTAATTTGTGCCGAAGTACGCAGCGATTTTTTTATATCCTGGCACTTTATGTGGCCAAAATGGTTACATCAAAGCGCGTCATTGTTCTATTTAGAGGACCCCAAATGAGTGGGTTTGAGGTGCTGCACACCGTTGGCATTCCAAAAACGAAGGAAGCTACGCTGCAGAGGCTTATCGATCAGGAAACTTCAGATTTACTGGATTCCTGTGAGGCCTATGCGTTTGTTCAAATGGATCGGTTCTCTCTGCCTATCCAGAAGATACTGGGTGAAAAAGGAACTTACCTGTTTTTGTCACTTGGAGATGACAGGATGGGAAAGGGCCTGGTGGGGCTCGACCTTGGGTTACGTCCTCAGGAATTTGTGGCTCCCTTGCTGCCAAGAATGGAGGAGTTGCTCAATGAATCGAGAATCATTTTCTCCAATCTCACGGATTTTCTTGAAGCACGGGAGATTGCCTTAAAGGATGATGTAACGGGTCTGTATAATATGCGTTCCTTTCAACCTCTTGTGGGAGCAGAGTTTGAAGAGGCGGATAAGAAAGGATATCCGGTATCCGCCTTGTTTATGGATATAGATGATTTCAAAAAGGTTAACGATTCCCATGGCCATCTCGTTGGAAGTAAAATATTACAGGAGGTTGCAAAGATACTCAGGCACAATCTCAGGAAGGGTGAGCTTATCTTCAGATTTGGCGGAGATGAGTTTGTAGTTATCCTTCCTGCCACAAGTCTGGGCCAGGCAAAACAGATAGGGGAGCGTATCCGAAGCAATGTCGCTCATCATCACTTTCAGTCGAGAGAGAAAGAAGGTATTCGGATAACGGTCAGTATCGGGGTGGCAACTTATCCGGAACAGACCGGAAATTTCAATGAGCTTTTGAAGGTGGCTGACGAAGCAATGTATCATGGAAAAAG
>JALTEW010000327.1 GCA_027073795.1 bacterium
TTGCATGGGAGGGTCTCTTTTCCCAGTTGAAGCAGAGCACCCCTTTTGCGTTCTCAACTTGCGCCAATCAGCAAGCCGATGTACAATTCGTGTCGTGAAAGTCTGCCAAAAGGCGCCGCCGACACGGTTAGAACGGCGCTGAGCACGATAAAAAGCGTCATTTCACGCCTCTGGAAGACCCAAAACACAATTTCCGGCCCCAATACTTAGATGTCAGGCGCAGTCTCAACCCCCGTCGTCCCCGCTGCAAGTAACTTCTCTTAGACAGAGTCAAGGGTTACTTGTCCAGGGTCACCTTGTAGCAGCAAGGTGACCCTTTTTATTTCTGCAACGTTTTTTGTATGCTAAAGTGCGCCATCTATCTGACTGAAAATCCTTTATGAACATGATACCACTATCATTACGCTATGGCAAGTAAAGCACTGGACGTTTTGCTAAAGTACTTTACTTGGCCCTTATTGCCACATAGTCAGGAAAACAACGGCCAATACAACCTAACGAGCGTAAATCTTGTCTATATGAACGAATGAACGATGTCCCCGGCGCGTTATCTCTTTATCGCTATTCCCTCGATCAAGACGAACGTGGACGGGATAAATGACTTACCATTTCGTTCTTTTAGATGTTCCTGTATCGCTTCCATGCCTTCTGCGATTTCTTTCTCGGAGATTGTATCTTGGAATTTCTTTACGGTTTCCTTCACGACTTCCAGGCTCACTTCCTGATACACTGTTTTGCGGATCAATTTCGCTTTCCAGCCCAGTGTTGCCAGGAGATTACCCAAATCTGGAACATCCAGTGTGTTGAGTTTTGCCTGTCGCCACATCCCTGGGAAAAATCTGCTCACCCAATGAGAGTGTGATCTGGCGATTATTGGTTCCGACACCATCCACATTCCTCCGGCTGAGACTGCATTGGTCACTAACTGGACGAATGCTTCCTGATCCCCGCTTTTCTGAATTTGGAAGGGAGTGTGCAGTATTTGCGCGCTGCCTGGTTCCATTGCTGACAACGCTTGCTCCAAATTCTGCCGGGATAATCTCAATAGCTCAGTCTTAGGCCATTTTCTACTATCCAATGCTAGTGTCGGATACTTTTCCTGAGGTATCTCTAGAACCGTAATGGTTTCATCTTTTCCCCGGTTAACTTTCTTGAGTGCTTTGCTAAGCCAGGGCGTGATCCTCTTTCTCTCTGCCAAATCTTGTCTGCCCCATTTGTGCACGTATGGGAAATAGAGCCACGGTTCGCCTGGTTCGTTTAAGGCCGGCCATACTTCCATCAGGAATGCTTGAGCTTCTTCTTGTGAGTTAGGGAGTACGGAAAAAACCCCCGGCTGTTGCTCGTACATGAATTCCATTTGCCGGAATAATGGGATAAACGGGGGGTATGGCTTGATTCCTGTTATGCGCGGCTCTGAAACGTCTAAGAACACTCTTTGCATGCTGAACCGCACCATATCGCGTTTCTCTTCCATGTTGGCTTCATGCCATATCTCCCTCATCTGGGAAAGACCAACAGCGGCTTCTTCTATCATCTCGGGGCTGGCTGTCGGAAGAGAAGCCAATTGTTCCTTTAGGTCAGTGAGTTCCTCTTCGAATTGGTCTTCTATATCATCGTAATATCCTTTCCTGTATAGCAAGAGAAGCCTTTTCCGCTCTGCTTTCAATCGCTCTCGCTCTTTCTCGATGTTGTCTTGTTCTTCCTCGGAGCCGAGCATGGTCTCTATTTCTTCTTTCCAATTGTCGGGGAGTTCCATTCGAATGAATATCTCTCCGATTTGCTTCTCCATCAGATCGGCATTGGCTCCCATGCCCCCATTAACGCATGGATAACCGCGCTTGCTGGAAGTCTCCCTGTAATACCGTCCTGTAGCGGTTCCTTGAGCTCTCAAGTTCCTCCCACACAAATCACACTCCGCAATGGAGCTCAAGAGGTATATCCGGTATGCCTTTTGGTATGCGCGAGATCCTTGCAATCTCACTCTAAATGCTTCCTGGACAGCTTCG
>JALTEW010000328.1 GCA_027073795.1 bacterium
GAACAGGGAGGGTCCTATGCTGCAAAAACCTTAGAAAACAAAGGGCGAGAGCATGTTGGAAAAAGAAGCACCCTGTGATCGGTTACATCGAAGTTGCCAGGACTTATTGAGAAGTTACATCGATGGCGGAAGTAAAAATCGATAGTAAATTGTAACGAAATAACCTTTGCCGGGCATTGCCAATTTTATGACAGGCTTCACAAATTTTATATAAATCATCCTGACTCCAAAATCTATGCAGCAGTAGAAAGCACAGGAGGATACGAAAATAACTGGCTCAATTCTCTAATTAAATTTCAATCTTTCTTTAATCTTGAGACTGCACGATTAAACCCGCTTGGGGTACATGCCAACAGCAAGGCTGACCTGAAACGTAATGTCACTGACAAGATCAGCGCTCAGAACGTAGCTGAGTTTTTAATCGCTCATCCCGAGAAGGTTGCGTATCAGCAACAGGACTATCTGGCGAGCTTGAGAAAGCAATGGGGCTTTATCAAAATGCTGACCAGGCAGAGTACTCAACTTTTGAATCAGGTAGAACGCTTCTCATCCGTTAAAAAAATTGCCTCTTTCTTTGGTCTACACCCGGTCTTCAAAATCAGTGGCGATGGCGCCTCCGGCTTTCGTATGAGCAAACAGGGACGTAAGGAACCAAGGCAAATTCTATTTATGGTCGCACTAACCGCTATCCGATCCAATCCCCTTATTCGCGAGATCTATCAAGACCGCGTTCAAGAAGGAATGGAAAAGATGGCAGCTATTGGCCTGTGTATGCATAAAATCCTTCGGATAATTTATGGTATGCTCAAACACAATACAGCTTTTGACCCGGAAGTTGACCGTAAGAACAGAGAAAAAATGGCAAAAAGCCACAAGAGGGTTCGCCAAGACAAAAACCGCCGCTATCAGGATTTTGATCCCAAGGCGCCTATATCGAGAAGGCAGAAAATGAAAAAAAGGAATGGGGACAGTCCCATAGTGATAACAACACTAAAAGCGGGATCATCGCACCCATTCCAGCATCTGTTTAACAAATACTGGAGGTTGTGTAAAGTTTTGCCGAATTTTCAAAAAACAGCAAAAAAGCCATGATGAAAGTAATCCAAGATTCAAAATTTGTGGCATAACTTACCCACAAATTTCTCTTGACTTTCAACGGAATAACTTCGTAGTTCAATAAAAACTCAACTGCCCGCTACGCTCAGGTCCACATCCTCAGCATATCCAAACACCTCAATGCCAAGCCCCTGGGCGACCTTTTTTGCCCTTTCATCCACCATGGGAGAAATGACCATGACCCGATCGGCCTTGCGTCCGTGTCTGTCTTCATAAAACTCCTTCTTGCGCCAGAATACATACATCTCTTCCCAGCTTATCGACGACTTCATTTCACAGAGGATCAGCGTCCCATTATGGATTATCACATCCATCTCCACCTGATCAGGCCTGCCAAATACCCTGCCCTCTGTATCAAAATCTTGATACCTTTCCACCTTTACACCAAATGAATCCTCCAGGATGCCCCTCAACCCGTTTCTGAACGCGCCTTCAAAACGCAGCCCCCACCTGGCGCCAAGCGCACCTATGCTGGAATCGTGCTTTTTGCTCAATGCCTCAATGGATGCAAGCATCCCTTTTATAACCTTCTGGTTTTCTTCCCACTTCCTGGCATTTTCCTCGCGGTCCCTTTTCATCTCATCCAGAATCATTTCAATCCGATCTTCCGTCTTATCCTTATCTGCATATCTTCTTTTTGTGATATCCAAGACATATCTACGTATCTTCGGATCTTCCTTAATTATCCCTGGAAGCTCGGAAACTATAATGGACTTGATCTCCTTTTGGGACATTTCTGTGTGCATGTCAAAGTCTCCTCATTTATCCCATGTTTACCACATTAAAAAAGTAACTACCTGAAAAAACAAACAATAATAAATAAACCGAGTGAATTATTCGGCGTAAATCAAATTATTGTTTGCTTTATGTACTATCTTACGATTTATCA
>JALTEW010000329.1 GCA_027073795.1 bacterium
CCCCCTAATATAAAGCATTATGCTTTATATTAGGGGGAGTTAAATGGGGGAAGAAATTCAGAGAGGAAAGCCTAATAATGTCAAGGAGATACGGGAACAATTGTTGATGAGCAAATCTGAGCTGGCACGTAAAGCGGGGGTTTCCGTGTTAACCATTACTCGAGTAGAAAAGGGTTATGACTGCCGTTTAGAAACAAAAAGAAAAATCCTGAAGGCCCTTGGCTACGATGTCAAGGATAAAAACAAAGTTTTTTTAAATGGTGGTTGAAAAGGAGAATAATCTTGGCTAAAGGCGGGAATCTTATAGGATTAGACATTGGTTCAAGCTCAGTCAAGCTTGTTGAGCTAAAAGAAAGAAAGGGGCACCTTGTATTACATCAATTGGGTGTCGCGCAACTTGCCCCTGAAACCATTGTTGAAGGGGCTATTATTGATAGTTATGACCTCATCAATGCTATCAAACATCTTATTTCTTCCCACCACGTAAAAAATCGAAAGGTAGCTATCTCTGTTTCAGGAACTCCTGTCATTGTTAAAAGGCTCACACTGGCTTACATGACAGATAAGGAACTGGCGGAAACCATTGACTGGGAGGTTGAAAGATATCTTCCCTTCGATCTCTCCGAGGTAAACATAGACTATCACGTGATTAGAGGCGACGAAAAGAGAAATCAGCTTGAAGTCTTAATCGGTGCGGTAAAAAAGGAGACATTGGAAGAATACCTATCGGTTGTAACTGAAGCGGGTTTGAAGATAAGAGTGGTGGATGTAGATGCCTTTGCAGTGGAAAATGCCTATCTTTTTACCAGAGAACCCGCAGGGAGTGAAACGGTTATACTGGTTAATATTGGGGCCAGTTTGATGAACCTGAATATCGTTAGCTCTGGGGAAACAACCTTTACGAGGGATATTGCCCTTGGAGGTGACAATTTTACCAAGGAAATACAAAAACAGATTGGTGCTACCTTTGAAGAGGCTGAACGCTTAAAAACAGGGGGAGAGTTAGATGCCGCCCAGGAAATTATTGCCAAGAATGTTCTGGATGCCGCGAAAGGTTCGCTGTCCAATGAAATTTTAAAATCTATCAATTTTTACAATTCGACTTTTGAGGACAAGGAAGTTAATAGAATTTCCCTTTCAGGCGGTACGGCATTAATGGATGATCTTGCCCAGTACATTCAAGATTCTCTAAATATTCCGACAAGTGTTTTGAATCCCTTTGAAGGTGTAGATATAAATGAGAAGACAGTGGATAAAGGCCTCATGGAATCGTCGGCTCCCATGTTTGCGGTCGCTTTTGGGCTGGCGCTGAGGAGAGAAAAAGAGGAGAAATAAAAATGATAAAAATCAATCTCCTACCGATAAGGGAAGAAAAAAAGAAGGAAAGAAAACGGCTGGATATCTCTGTGAGTATCCTGATGTTTTTACTGGCGGTTTTAATAGGAGGTTACTTCTATATCAATATTTCTGGGGAACTTGAAAGCCTTCAGGTTCAGATCAGGGCGAAAAAGGCAGAGGATGCCCGTTTAACTAAAAAGGTGGGAGAAATCAAGCTTCTTAAAAAGAAAAAGACCGAACTGGAAAAGAAAATTGGTATTATCAACGCACTCAACAGGGAGCGTCTTATGGCCATCAGGGTGATGGAAGAAGCGAGCATACAGATTCCTGAAAAGATCTGGTTTAAATCGTTCCAGGTAAAAAACCATAAGCTCCTAATTGTAGGAATTGCTTTGGATGATCAGACATTGTCCACCTTTATTTCAAGGTTAAATCATTCAGTGAGATTTAACCATGTCTGGCTTCAACAATCAAAACAGGTTGTTTTGAATCAGGTTAAGTTGAAAGAGTTTTCTTTAAACTGCAATGTCGTAATGGAGTAGAAAAATGGCTCTGACATTCCAAGACATTCAGGATCTTCCTTTTTACAAGAAGTTCCTGATTCTCATTGTGATTCTGGCGATCCTTTTTGGCCTGTTTTATTATTTTATCTACATGCCAAAGCTTGATGAAATAGCTTCCCTGCGATCGCAGTTGCGCAGGCTGGACCAGCAGGTTATACAAAAAAGGAAACTTGTTAAAAATATTACACAATTCAGGAAAGAGTTCGCGCTTCTGAAGAAAAAATTTGACGAGTCACTCCGTCAGCTTCCGAACAGGGAAATGATTGACAGAATTTTGATGGATATAGCCAAGTTCGAGAGAAAGGAAAATCTCGAATCAATCCTTTTTAAACCTAAAAATGAAATAAAGAAGGGGTTTTACGCTGTTGTTCCAGTTCAGATTCAGATTCGTGGAACCTATCACCAGATTGGGAAGTTTTTTGACGACATTGCTAACCTGCCGAGGATTGTGAATGTCAAGGGTTATAAGTTTACAAAACCTAAAGACGAAGGCGGTATTGTATTGTTAACAGCGGATTGTGCGATAGAGACATACAGGTATATCCCTGAAAGTGAACGGACACCAAAAAAGACAGGGAGAAGGAAGAATGTTAGGAAAAAGAAGTAAAGGCATAAAAAAATTATCCATAGCTTTTCTCCTCATGTTCGGTTTGGTAGTTATATTTGCAGGATGCAGCGATAACGAGCCTGCTTCCGTTCCCATAAGTCAAAAGGCAGTGGCTCTCAAGAAAAGGGTAAAAAAGACCCTTTCGGATAGTTTGAAGGCCAAACAGGTGAATCGGAAAAGGGAGACAAAAACGCAGGTTACAGAAACCACATCTTTAAAGATCGAGGGTACAAAACAGGCTGAGATTAAAAGGGTGCGCTATAAATCAAATATTGCCAGATTGCGTGACCCCTTTGTGCCTTTCATCAAGTTCACTGAAAAATCCGCGAAACCGAATGTTAAGAAACCCCTTCTTCCGTTGCAAAGGTACGCCTTGTCCCAGTTAACCCTCATTGCCATCATCGATGCTGGGAAAAAGGGGAAATGGGCCATGGTTCGTGATTCTTCTGGGAAGGGGTTTACAGTTCGTGAAGGGATGCCTCTTGGAAGTGAAGGAGGAGTTATTCAGGAAATTCAGCCGGACCAGTTGATCATAAAGCAAACGAAGGTTGATCTTTTAGGCAAAAAGAAAGTCAGTTTAGTGGCCTTAAAACTCCACCCAGAAAAAAAAGGAGAGTAAAAGATGTATCGACATGCTGTAGACAGGAGACATGATACCAGAAAAGTATGGTGGTTTCTCTTCGCTTTCCTTCTTGCCGCTGTTTTTATTTATCCCTCTTACGGTCTGGCCAAGAATGTGGCGGTTGGCAAAACGGGTGTTTCATCAGGATTCCCTTCGTGGGCGTGGATAAGTGTCAAGGATACACATGTAAGACAACAGCCCACCGTAAAGTCGCAATCACTGGAAATACTTAGAAGGGGACAGCTCATCAACGTTCTGAGAAAAGGGAAGGGATGGACAGAGGTTCAATACGAACTGGGGAAAACTGGGTGGATTTTCAATAAAAACTTCTCATCTGGCCTGCCGGTCAAAATGGCTCGAGCTGATAGAATTCTCCTTGTCAAGGGAAACGCTCAGGAAAAGAAGGGAATTGTTGAGATTTATTTCAACGGTACCATTGGGGACAAGATAAAGGTATTCGAAATGAGATCCCCCTTTCGTATAATTGTGGATTTAGCGGGGTTAAAGTCTCCGAGAAATAAAACGTATTCCCTGGGCAAATCTGCCATCGTTTCAGAAATTAAAATAGGGGTTCACCCAGATAAATCAAGGCTGGTTCTGGCATTCGATAGGAAGATCAGTAAATTTTCACATAGTATCGCCAGCGAAAGAAATGCGGTTTCCTTGGCGTTGCTACTTGGGACCCCTGAAGTTCACGCCGCAAAATCAACTCCAAAGATAAAGAAGGTGCAAAAGAAAGAAGCAACGGCCAAAGAAACCAAAAGTATAAAGCCTGTCAGGATAGTCAAAACAGGTTTCAGGGACGAGGCCAAACAATCATCAATCATTTTAAATGCGACGGCCATACCTTCTTATTATATCAAATTTAAAAAGGGAAAAGTGGGGCTAATTCTCAGCAATACAACGATAAGTAAGAGGTATACACGTTTTCTAAACACCTCAGGGTTTCCAACACCTATAAAAAAGGTCGAGTTTAGAAACGTTTTTGACCCTAAGGAAGGCAGGAAGGCAGAGGTCTGGGTAACAACGAGTGCCATGGTCCCCTATGATGTTGTTACGGGCCATCGAACCCTCAAATGGGTTTTCCAGAAGCCCGCGGAATTTGTGGCGCAGTATCGTGAAGCACAGAAAAGTAAAGCCGCTGAGGCATCTGCGAAACCTCAGGGGAAAAGTCCGGTGAAGGCTGTTTCTCAGGTACAGAAAAAGACCAAGGTGACCGCGCCACAGCCTAAAAAAGTTATCCGGAAGAAAAAATACACCGGTGCAAAGATGACCTTTGATTTTCAAAAGGCCGATATTCACAATGTATTGCGCCTTATTGCAGAGGTCAGCAATCTGAATATTGTAGCGGGTGATGATGTCCGAGGTAAAATAACATTGCGTTTAAAGAATGTCCCTTGGGATCAGGCACTGGATATCATTCTTCAGTCAAGGGGGTTGGGGAAGGAACAGATTGGGAACGTCCTTCGAATTGCCCCGAGGGCCAAGCTCAAGAAAGAGATGCAGGAAAAGATTTCATCCAGAAAGGTGGTGGAAAAACTTGAGGCCAGGGTGACAGAGTATATCCCTGTGAATTACACAACAGCGAAGGATCTTTCCATAAAAGTTAAGCCTATGTTGTCCTCCAGGGGTACGGTAACCGTGGATGAAAGAACCAACACCCTGATTATAAAAGATATTCCCAAAAAGGTTAAGGATATCAAATCGCTGGTCAAGAGATTGGATACGCCCACTCCTGAAGTTCTTATTGAATCCCGCATCGTCGAGGCAAACAAGGACTTTACCCGTGAGTTTGGTATCAAGTGGGGGATCACTTACAACGCGGATACAGCTCATGGGAACCCCTTCAGCTCTAATTTCCCCAACGCGGTGAATGTGCGAGGTGGAGCAACTGGGCAGGCCGGGGGAGGAACGGCAACTGGAACGACAGGAGGCACCACAACTGGAGGCGGGTTGCTTCCAATGGTAAATCTACCCGCGACAGCGTCCTACGGCGCAATAGGGATAAGCCTTGAGCAGCTTGTGGATATTTTTACCCTGGATGCCGAGCTTACGGCCATGGAGGACAACGGAAAGGGACGAGTTATCTCGAGTCCCCGTATCGCCACACTCGATAACAAACCCGCCAAGATTGAACAAGGTTTAAGGATACCTTATCTGAAGATTACAGAAGAGGGAACCGTTACAACCGAATTTATCGAGGCAAACCTGAACATGGAAGTAACCCCCCATGTTAGCAATGACAAAATGGTTAATATGGAAATTAAGGTTTCCAAGGATACGCCTGACTGGAGCCACCTCGTTCAGGGAGTGCCGAGCATCGACAAGAAAGAGGCAACCACAAATGTGATGGTCAGGGATGGAGGTGTGACAGCCATAGGGGGCATTTTTACCATTGAAAAATCCAATACCATTCACAAAGTTCCGCTTTTTGGGGATATCCCCGTGTTGGGATGGGCCTTCAAGAACAAAAGGGTTGTAAAAAACCGCAAGGAGCTTTTGATATTCATTTCTCCTAAACTGATCCCACTTAAGGAGAAAAGATAGGATTGTCTAAAGTTTCAAGACACACTAAAGGGGAAGTTATTTCCTTCTGCAATGCCACCTTTCAAGGGTGGTATCGCTTTTTAGTCATCATTCTGCTGTTTTTTTCTGCTGTAGGCTTATCAAATCAATCTTTCGCCGGTACCCGTTCTTCTATTAAAAAGAGTTTTTACCTCTTAAGGCAGCGTTGTGTTCAAACCTTGGAGGATCAGAGTTTGCTGTCTTCCCGTAAAAATGTGAAGGAGCTGTCCGGGCGATGTCTTGAGTTTCAGAAGAAACATCCTGTTTCAGTTTATGCGACCCGGGCATTATACCTTTCCGGGATGTTATGGGAAGGCCTTTACACACACACCAAATATGTCTCTGACTGGAATGAATCCCTGAAAACATACGGGAAAGTGGTTGCGCTTTATCCCAATTCTTGGCTGGCGGATGATGCCCTTTTCAGAAGTGGGGTTCTCTACCTCAGGATGGGGCTTAAGCACTTAGCCCTTACAGCATTTTCAAAACTCTTAGAGAGGTACCCGAAGAGTGATTTGCGGAATGTTGCTAAAGCTCATGTACAACGTCTCTCTCACAGGAGAAACAAGAATACATCTAAACGCCAACACTCTTATGCCCCATATGTCAAGTTCAAGGGGTTCCGATACTGGTCAAACAAAAAATATGCCCGCCTGGTGATGGATTTTTCAGATAAGGCTTCCTTCAGATTTAAGTCGTTGAAAACATCGAAAAAGACAAATCTGGTTTTTAAATTTGACGGACCTTTGGGATTGCAGAATAGAAAGAAAGCACTTTATGGGAAAAAGAACGAGTTTTTTAAAAATGCTAACCTGAGAAAGTCATCCTCCTTTCCCTTTATCAGTGTTACATTCGGGCCTGATGCGCAATGCAGGGTTTTTACCCTGTTATCACCTTTCCGGATTGTTGTGGATGCCCTGCAACGGGAAGGAGATAGAGGGGAAAGGCGTAAAAAATTTCCTAAAAGGAAAACGCAGGATTTTATTATATGCCTGGACCCCGGACATGGGGGAAAAGACCCAGGTGCGATAGGACCTCATGGAATCAGGGAGAAAGACGTAGTTTTGAGGATTGCAAGGATCTTAAGAGAGAAACTTATTAAAAGATATGGATACAGTGTCATTATGACGAGAGACAGGGATGTTTTTATCCCTCTT
>JALTEW010000330.1 GCA_027073795.1 bacterium
AGATAGATCCGAACGACTTAGACATCGATGTATACCGCTCCTCTGGCCCGGGAGGACAACACGTCAATACCACGGATTCTGCTGTCCGCATCACACACAGGCCCACGGGTATCGTCGTGACCTGCCAGGACGAGAAATCACAGCACAAAAACAAGGCAAAGGCGATGAAGGTCCTTCGCGCCCGTCTGTTGGACAGGATGGAACAGGAAAAGCATGAGGAGATATCGGAAAAAAGGCGAAACATGGTCGGGTCGGGGGACAGGAGCGAGCGAATTCGCACCTACAACTACCCTCAAAACCGTGTGACAGACCACCGAATCGGCCTAACCCTGTATAAACTGGATTCTATCCTGGAGGGAGAACTTTCTCAATTGATAAATCCCCTTATTGCCCACTTCGAAGCAGAACGCCTCAAAGTGGGATACAATGGCTCAGAAAATGCCTGACAAATCCCAGTGGAACATCATGAAAGCCCTCAATTGGACAGCTAATTACTTCAAGGAGAACGGTATTCCCACACCCCGCCTGGATGCCGAGGTTCTTCTGTCCGAGGTTCTCGGTGTGGAAAGAATCGCTCTTTACACCCATTTCGACCAGCCCCTGACAGAGGAAGAACGCGCCCGATACCGCACCTTTATCAAGCGGCGGGTCAGCGGTGAACCTGTTTCTTACATTCGTAACAAGAAGGAATTCTGGAGCCGGAACCTTTACGTGGACCGTCGCGTTCTCATTCCGCGCCCGGAAACAGAAACGGTGGTTGAGGTGGTCAAGAAACGATTGAAAGAGGAGGGAGATGCCACTCCCCGGACGCTGGCTGACATCGGTTGCGGAAGTGGTGCCCTTGCCCTTGCTATCGCGACATTTGTTAACGCAACCTCCTTCCTTGTGGACAGTGACATTGAAGCCCTTGTGGTGGCTTCAATGAATTGCCGAACCTATGCACAGGACGGGCCCTTTTTCCTTATTTGCGCTGACCTTTTTGCGGCCTTCCGCCCCGCTCCCATATTCGACCTGATTGTTTCCAACCCCCCATACGTCCGAAAGGAGGAGATTCCTAAACTGCCCGCCGGCATCAGAAATTTTGAGCCCGTAAAGGCCCTGGACGGGGGAGAAAACGGCCTGGAAACACTTCAGAGGCTGATTTCCCAAGCCCCCACCTATCTCAGGCCAGGCGGGCTCCTTGCTACGGAAATCGCACCGGACCAGGTAGAGTCCGTCATGAGCCTTTTTCAAACCACCAACGATTATCACGATACCCGGTTAGACCGGGACCTCACGGGACATCCCCGTGTTGTCTCGGCATGGAGAAACTGAATGGACAAAATGGTTATACACGGAGGTGAACGCCTTATCGGCGAGGTTCAAATCGGGGGCGCAAAGAACGCCGCCCTTCCCCTGTTCATAGCCGCGCTTCTCACTGATGAAGAGATTCACCTTCACAATGTTCCCGCCCTGAGAGATATCGACACGGTTGAAAAACTTCTGAGAAATATGGGTATCACCGTCAAACGGGAGGGATTTGACGCTACGATTCAGGCGAAAAGCCTCGATACCATTGAAGCACCCTATGACCTTGTCCGAACGATGCGCGCATCTATCCTTGTCCTGGGGCCTCTGCTTGCCAGGGCACATGGGGCAAAGGTCTCTCTTCCCGGCGGCTGTGCCATTGGCACCCGCCCCATTAATCTCCACCTCGATGGCTTCCATGCCCTGGGCGCGGAGATTGACCTGGAGCACGGATACATCCACGCGAAGGCAGACAAGCTTGCAGGAACCACCATTGATCTTTCCCTTCCCACCGTGACCGGAACGGAAAATCTCATGATGGCCGCGGCGCTTGCAGAGGGAACCACCATCATTGAAAATGCTGCTCGGGAGCCCGAGGTAGTGGAAGTGGGAAACTTCATCAACAAGATGGGAGGACAAATCTCAGGGCTCGGTACGAAAACCGTGGTTATCAAGGGCGTTTCCGCCCTTCACGGTACCGACTATACCATTATGCCTGACCGTGTGGAGGCAGCAACCTACATGGTTGCCGCCGGGATGACACGGGGGAACCTCCTCATCAAGGGCGCCAGGCCCCAGCATCTCAAGGCGGTGATTGATAAGCTTTCGGAGGCCGGCATGGAGATCCATGAGGAAAACGGGGGGCTCCGCTGCCTGATGACAGGCTCCATCAAGAGCGTGGATGCCAAGACCCTTCCCTATCCGGGATTTCCCACCGATGTCCAGGCTCAGCTCATGGCCATGATGTGTTTCGCAAACGGATTGAGTGTCATTTCCGAAACCGTTTTTGAAAACCGCTTCATGCACGTGGGAGAGCTGAAAAGGATGGGGGCAGACATCCAGGTTGAAGGCCACAGTGCCATTATTCGCGGCCGGGGGGAACTCAGTGGCGCGCCGGTCATGGCAACAGACCTCAGGGCCAGCGCCTCCCTGGTCCTGGCCGGCCTGGCAGCCAGCGGAACCACAGAAATCTCACGCATCTATCACCTGGATCGTGGATACGAACGAATGGAAGAAAAACTCAGAGTAGTGGGCGCCAATATCCGGCGTGTAAAAGCATAACAACCCATAAAAAGGGAGACCGTTATGAAACGAACCGCCACCTTGAAACGGACCACAAAGGAAACAGATATTACCCTGAGCCTGAACCTGGATGGGGAGGGGCGTTACAATATCAAGTCAGGCATCCCTTTCCTGGACCACATGCTGACTCTGTTCGCCGTGCACGGCGCCTTTGACCTGGACCTTCAGGCCAGGGGTGACCTGGAAGTGGATGACCACCATACGGTTGAAGATATCGGCATCGTTCTGGGTCAGGCTATCTCAAAATCCCTCGGAGATCGGAAGGGTATCACACGGTACGGGGAAGCGACCTTACCCATGGACGAGGCCCTCACCGGTGTCTATCTTGATCTCTCCAACCGAGCCTATCTCCGCTACGAGGTGACTTACCCCAACCCCAGGACAGGCACATTCGATCTGGATCTGGTAGAGGAGTTTTTCCGGGCCGTAAGCCAGAACGCCGGCATGACACTTCACATACACAAGATCTGGGGGAAAAACGGGCACCATATTGCAGAGGCTATCTTCAAGGGATTTGCCCGCGCCCTCGATACCGCTACGAGCATGGGAAAACGGGGGTCAGAACTCCCTTCCTCAAAGGGGGTTCTCTGATGCCCGCATTTATTGCGGTCGTCGACTACGGGAGGGGAAACCTTCGAAGCGTTTCGAAGGCCCTGGAAGCCGTCGGTATACGGGTCAAAATTGTGCAAAATCCCAAGGGAATCGAGGCAGCAGCAGCGCTTGTCGTCCCGGGCCAGGGGGCCTTCGATGATTGCATGTCCACCCTCAGACAGCAACACCTTCTTCCCTCTATCTTAAACGCAATACAGGCCGGGAAGCCATACCTGGGCATCTGTATTGGCCTTCAGATTCTCTACACCGTGAGCGAGGAACATGGCACCCATCAAGGCTTGGGCATCATCCCCGGAAGGGTGGTGCGCTTTCCCGATTCCCTTACGGACAAAGCGGGGAACCGCCTGAAGATTCCTCACATGGGATGGAACGAGGTTGCACAGGAACCCCTGTCTGTGCCTCTCTGGAAGGATATTCCGGACAGAAGCTACTTTTATTTTGTCCATTCCTATTACGGGGTCCCGGACAACACCTCGCTCGTGGCCGGTTGGACAGAATATGGTATCCCCTTTGCCTCCGCCATCTTCCGTGATAACCTCTTTGCCGTACAGTTCCACCCGGAAAAAAGTCAGAAAGCGGGGCTGACCCTGCTCAGGAATTTTGGTGAATGGGTGGGAAAGGAGGTTTTTGTGACGTGAAAACGGTCTATGTCCGCTCTATCCCCATCGGGAAAGGGCATCCCCTTGTTCTCATCTCCGGGCCCTGTGTCATAGAGACGGAAGAGATCGCCCTGAGAACGGCCCAAACACTTCGAAATACCTGCGAAGAATTAGGAATTCCCCTCATTTACAAATCCTCCTTCGAGAAAGACAACCGGAGCACCGCGGAAAACTATCGGGGGCCCGGCCTTGAAAAGGGCCTGAGAATCCTCCAGAAAGTGAAGAAGTCCTTCGACATCCCCGTGCTCTCCGACGTTCACCGGGAAACGGATATTCCAGCCGCGGCGGAAGTTCTCGATGTCATTCAGATCCCAGCCTTTCTCTGCCAGCAAACCAGCCTGCTGATTGCCGCGGGGAAAACTCAAAAACCCATTAACGTTAAAAAGGGGCAGTTTCTTGCCCCTGACGGGATGAAAAGTCCCATTAACAAGCTTCTCAGCACAGGAAATAACCAGATTCTCCTGACGGAGCGGGGAACCTGCTTTGGGTATTACCAGCTCGTCGCTGACATGCGCGCCATCCCCATCATGCAATCTCTTGGATTCCCCGTGGTCTTTGACGCCACCCACATCGTCAGAATCTACGGCATCCCAAGCAAGGATCCTAAAGGGGGTGAACCGGGATTTGTTCCCACACTCATTCACGCGGGGGTGGCCGCGGGATGCAACGCCCTTTTCCTGGAAACCCATCCCTGTGTGGAAGAGGCTCTCTGCGACGCCTCCAGCATGATACCGCTTGATCGTCTCAAGCCCCTGCTGAAACATGCCAAGGCCCTCTCGGAACTTGTCCGTTCCTGGGAGGACGGGAATGAATGAGCCCCTGTTACCCTTCAAACAGGTACAGGCTTTCATCATGGACGTGGACGGTGTTCTGACAGGGGGTGGCATCTACTTAGGAAGCCAGGAGCTGGAATTGAAGAGGTTCCACGTACATGATGGAATGGGGATTACGTTACTCCGGACGGCCGGGTTGCGCGTTGGTATCCTGACAGGAAGAACCTCTGAGGCGGTAACCCTTCGCAGTAAGGAGCTGGGAATCGACATGGTTTACCAGGGAAGCCACAACAAGTTGAAGGGATATACCTATCTAAAAGAACGTTACGCGTTTGAAGACAGTGAAGTCATGTATGTAGGGGATGATATTCAGGACATCCCTATCCTCAAACGGGTGGCCATTCCCGTTTGCGTCACGGACGCGGATGAGGAAGCCAAGCGCCATGCCGTATATATCACGCGGAAGCGTGCTGGAAACGGCGCTATTCGTGAAGTGGCCAACTGGTTTTTGAAAAACCGCGGCGACTATGCACACGTTATCGAAAAAATGCTAAATCAATGGGAAAAGGAGGTTGCGTCGTGAAGATATTTCTGGATACAGCCGATACGCAAACCATCAGGGAATTAAGTGAAATGGGCCTCGTGGACGGTGTCACAACCAACCCTACGCTCATTGCCAGGACCGGACGGAAATTCGAAGAGGTCATCAAAGATATTTGCACTCTTATAGATGGTCCCGTCAATGCGGAAATCACCTCAACCACTGCGGGAGGAATCCTCGAAGAGGCGCACCGAATTCGCCAGTGGGGGGATCAAACTGTCATAAAGATTCCCATGAACCGGGAAGGCCTGAAGGCCGTTTGGCGGCTTTCCGAAGAGGGTATCCCTACCACCGTTACCCTCATCTTTTCCGTTCCCCAGGCTATCCTGGCCGCCAAGGCGGGGGCACGGTACCTTTGCCCGTTTGTGGGACGCCTGGACGACATCTCAAGTGAAGGAACTTCCCTGCTGTACGATATTACCACGGTCTTGAACAAATACCCGGAATGGGACTGCGAGGTGATGGCCGCGAGCATCCGTCACCCCCTTCACGTGGTGGAGGCCGCGCGCGCCGGCGTGGACATTATCACCATCCCCCCGAAGGTCATCGATCAGATGCTCATCCATCCTCTTACTGATAAGGGAATCGCTCAGTTTCTCAAAGACGCTGAATTGTGCTATACAAAATGAAAAATACCACTTTCAACTGAAGGAGGGAATCATGAAAAATCGGGGGAAATGCTGGATAATGCTGATCTGTTTGACTGCCATATTCTTCGTCGTCGGGTGCTCCGGGAAAAAACATCCCAACGTTACCCTGCCCGCCAGCGTCTACTCCCGGCACCTTCTGATCATGCCCTTCTACGCCGTGCGGGCAAAAGGCTCCATTGTCACATGTCCTGTATGCGGAAAGAGCAACCCCGCGGGGCCCATTTCACCTGAAGCGGAAGGAATTTTGACTGATATGCTCGTTGTCGGCCTGCAGCGTCGTGGATTTGAGGTAATCCCCATGAGCGATGTGGAGACGGAAATCATCAAAATGGGTGAAAAAGAGGCGACCCATAACCTCGTAGCTACGGCGAAGCACCTGGCGGAAAGGTTCAAGGTAAAACTTGTGGTATCCGGCGTGGTCTTTGAGTATAGAACCCGTGAAGGGAGCTCCATCGGCGTGGAAAAACCTGCCGCTGTTTCTTTCAGTCTCCATCTCATTGAGGGGGAAAATGGCCGTATCCTATGGGTGGACAGGTATAAAGAGACACAGAAAGCCCTGAGTGAAGATATCTCCAACATCGGCCGCTTTCTTAAAAGGAAAGGAAAATGGGTCACGGCACGGCGCTTGGCATACGACGGGATGAATGTCTTACTGGATCACTTTCCGGAGCCTGAATGATCCCTATTCCGGCAATTGACCTGAAAGGTGGCAGGTGCGTCCGTCTTTTAAAGGGAAAGATGGATCGCGAGACGGTTTACGGCCAGGATCCCGTGGCTATGGCAAAAAGATGGGAAGCTGAAGGAGCCAAGCGACTTCACGTGGTAGACCTTGACGGCGCCATAAAAGGTCAACCTGTTCACACCCCGACCATTTGTGACATCGTGAAGGCCATTTCAGTCCCCGTTGAAGTAGGGGGGGGGATCCGAACCCCCTCGGATATGGAAACCTACCTGAGCGCAGGTATCCATACAGTCATCGTGGGCACCTCCGCCTTTCTAAAACCAGGATTTCTGGAGCAGGCGGCCGAACAGTTCCCCAACAGGTTTGCTGTCGCGCTGGACACGCGGGGCAACCACATTGTGGTCAAGGGATGGCAGGCCTCAACCTCCGAAGAGATTGACCCGTGGATGGAACGGCTCAACCGACTCCCCCTCTTCGCCATTATTCATACCGACGTGGGCCGGGATGGAACCCAGCAGGGGCCTAATACCTCCACGCTACGATTCGTCTTGGAAAAGAGCACCTGTCCCGTCATCGCCTCCGGTGGGGTTGGGAGCCTGAATGACCTCACAGAACTCAGAAAGATAGAGGCGGAACTGGAGAAACCATTCATGGGTATCATCATCGGCAGGGCCTTGTACGAACAGAAATTCACATTGCAGGAAGCTACCCGTCTCTTGGAGGCTCCCACATGTTAGCCAAACGGATTATCCCCTGCCTCGATGTCAGGGATGGACAGGTGGTGAAAGGTGTCAATTTTGTCAATCTCATCGAAGCGGGTGATCCTATCCAACATGCCAGATACTATGACGAAGAGGGCGCCGATGAACTGACTTATCTGGACATCACCGCGTCACACGAGGGCCGCGATATTTTCTATAACGTGGTAAGCCGTACGGCTGAGGCCGTTTTCATGCCCCTCACCGTGGGGGGAGGCATTCGCTCTATCGATGATATTCGGAAGCTTCTCCTGGCGGGTGCCGATAAAGTTTCCATCAACACCGCCGCCGTGGCCAATCCAGCTCTGGTGGCGGAGGCCTCAAGGAAATTTGGCAGCCAGTGCATCGTGGTGGCGGTCGATGCCAAATGGATGGGGAACCACTATGAAGTCTTTACGTATGGAGGCAGAAATCCCACGGGTATCGAGGCCATTGGCTGGTGTAAAAAGATGGCTGATCTGGGAGCGGGAGAAATCCTCCTAACCAGTATGGACAGGGATGGCACACAGAACGGATATGACCTCACCCTCACCCGCCAGGTCGTGGATGCCGTTCCCATCCCGGTAATCGCCTCCGGAGGCGTCGGTACCCTCGAACACCTTTACGAGGGTGTTGCAGAGGGTGGTGCCGATGCTGTCCTGGCCGCCTCCATCTTCCACTTTAGAACCCACTCCATCCGTGAAGCCAAAACATACCTGAGAGACCGCGGGATCCCCGTCCGAATGTAGTGATCTGTCCATTTTAACAGGCTCCCCGGCATCTTCACCCACTACCAACCCCCTCATGAACCTGAATCACAACCGGAGGCATCCTGTCTGCATCTTCTTACTTCTCTGGAACAGGCCAATCTCCAGGTTCGAGGAGGATTCGCGCGAATGTACAGGCTGTTCCTCTTTCTTCCCTGTATTTAGGCACAACCATTTCCGCCCCTTCTCCCCACGCTGTCCCGTAGCTTAAAAGGGGATAAAACACCTCAAGATCCCAAACGGGGTTAGACCCTCTTTCTCTCAGTTCCTTGTATGTATTAAGCACTTCCGGAAACTTGTACATGACAAACCACTGGACTCTGTGACCAACCGGGATATCCGGGTTCTGTTCAAGCCAGAGATGAATCCCCTGCTCCCCCGCGATACGTTCAGCCTCCCGATAAATCAGGTCATAATCCTCCGGGTAGAAGGGGGGCGAAAAGGCCAGTTTTTTACATTCGTTGGTTACACACTCGGCGAAAGCCGTCATCATTCCGAGTATAAATGCCTTTCTGTCAATATCACGTTCCATCACATGCTCCCATGATTAAAAATCCTCTTCGTTTCCACCCAGGTATGCCTCCCGCATCTGCTCATTCGCCAGGAGTCTCTCCGCAGAATCTGCCAATACGATAGATCCAGTCTGCAGGACATACCCCCTGTCCGCAATCGACAGTGCCATATTAGCATTCTGCTCTACCATGAATATGGTGGTTCCCTGTTCATTGACCTTTTGAATGATCTCAAACTGCTGATCCACCAGCATGGGAGAAAGTCCCATCGAAGGTTCGTCCATCAGCAGAATCTCCGGTTTCGAAATAAGGGCGCGTCCCATGGCTAACATCTGTTGTTCGCCACCGCTTAAGGTCATCCCCATCTGGTTGGCTCTTTTCCTCAAAATAGGAAAAAGAGCAAAGATTTTTTCAATATCCCTTTTTATTTCTTCCTTGTCCTCTCTCAGATAGGCGCCCAGTTCAAGATTCTCGAGCACTGTCATCCTGGGAAAGATACGCCGATTTTCAGGCACGATAGCAACACCCTTGGAGATGATATATTTAGACGGCCTGCCATCAATCCTTTCTCCCTTAAGCCATATTTCTCCCCCTTTTATCTTGCAAACACCCAGAATAGTTTTCAGCGTTGTCGACTTTCCAGAGGCATTGCCCCCCAAAAGGCAAACCAGTTCACCCCTGTAAACCTCAAAATCTATGTCGTAAAGGACCTGGATGCTGCCATAGAAGGCATTTATATGCTTAAATCGTAAAACTGGAGCGTTTTTTTCCATCTTTCTTTCGTCCTAAATATGCCTCTATTACGTGTTTGTTCGACGCTACGTCCTCATAGCTTCCTTCAGCAACCTTTTCTCCATAATCCAGCGCAATCACCCGATCCGAAATCTTCCTTACAACATTTAATTTGTGCTCAATCAACAAGATTGTGTATCCGTAGGTATCCCTCAGGTACTTGACAAACGCCGTGATTTCCTTTGTTTCCTGCGGGTTCATCCCCGCTGATGGCTCATCCAGAAGAAGCAAACGTGCGTCTGTCATGAGGGTTCGCGCAATTTCAAGCCTTCGTCGGTTGGCATACGACAAAAAAATGGCCTGCTGGTTAAACCGGTACCCTGTCAGGCGGGCGCCAAAAAGACCCAGTACTTCTTTTGCCTTTTCTTCTGTTTCTCTTTCCTCTCTTCTATGCTTCTTCAAATGGAATAAGATAGAGATTGGCCCGGCGCTTGTACGGCAAAATCTCCCGACCCTTGCGTTGTCCATAACCGTCATTTTACTGAACAGCCTAAGATTTTGAAATGTACGTGTAATTCCCATGGAAACAATTTTGTGAGGTCTCAAGCCAGATATTTCCCGTCCATCGAAAATTATCATTCCTTTCGTTGGCCTGTATATCCCCGAAATAAGGTTAAACAACGTGGTCTTTCCCGCGCCGTTAGGGCCGATGATACTTAAAATCTCCCTTTCATGAACAACCAGGCTCAGGTTGTTCAGGGCTCTGACACCGCCGAAATCCTGGATTATATCCTTTGCTTCAAGGATAATCCCGTCTGTTTTGGAATAAACCTGTTCCTTCTTTTCCGGGATTTGAGCAACCTCACTTTCGCCGTAATAAAGGTCCGTAGAGGTTTTCAAATGTCCTGATTCATCCTTGTCAGGGCGTTTCTTTTCCTTGGTCAAAAAGCCTATTCCACCCAGAAGGCCCTGCGGGCGAAGCGCCATGAGTACAATCAAAATCAGGCCATAGAACATCATCCGATAGGCGCCATATTCCCTTAAAAACTCCGGGAGGATGGAGAGAAGAACGGCTCCAGCGATCACGCCGGGGATATTCCCAAGCCCACCCAGAATGACCATGCAATACACAATGACAAGCTGAGGGAAATCAAAGTTATTGGGAAAAACGGAATCCTGCACAGACGCAGAAAGGACACCCGCCGCCCCCGCGATAAAGGCCCCGATGGCAAAGGCCATAAGTTTCATTTTTGTCGTGTTCACGCCAAGCGCTTCGGCAGCAAGCTCGTCCTCCCTTAATGCTTCCCAACCCCGGCCATACCGGGACTTCTTAAGCCTGTAGGCGCTAAACGTTGCGATGAAAGCAAATATCCATACAAGATAGGAATATCCAATGGGCGAACTTACCTTCAAACCAAAGATATTAATCGGGTCAAACCCGTAAATGCCATTTACGCCTCCTGTTATATTGATTGGTGTGTCAAGGTTCAGGAGCAAGAGCTTGAAAATCTCAGCAAAGGCAAGGGTCACGATGGCAAGATAATCTCCCTTGAGCCTCAGGCTTGTGGAGCCAAGGGCAAACCCGATCCCCATGGTGAAAATTGCGGCGACGGGCAATACAATGAGGAAGGGAAGATGAATCCCAAACTGGTTCGAGGACAAAAGGGCAAAGGTATATCCCCCTATCCCGAAGAATGCTACATAGGATAAATCAAAAAGGCCCGCGAACCCCGCCACAACATTCAATCCCAGGGAAAGCATTACCCACAAGCCAGTGACGGTGTAAATGCGCAGCCAGTACTCATTTGGCATAATATGGGGCAGGGAAACGAAAACAAGGATAGCCGCAATATACGCGCCTATCCTGGCTTTCCTGTTTGGGCCGAGAGCTATCTGCATTTAGACCTTTTCCGGAATCTTTTCCCCCATGAGACCGGAGGGTTTAACAATGAGGACAATAACTAAAATGGCGAATGCCACGACATCCTTGTATTCGGATGGCAAGAAAGTCACAGCCAGGGACTCGGAAAGACCAAGCAGTATGCCCCCCAGCATAGCACCGGAAATACTGCCTATTCCTCCCAGAACAGCCGCCGTAAAACCCTTGAGCCCCGCCTGAAACCCCACGTAATAATCCACCTGAGTAAACAAAAGTCCCACAAGAACCCCTGCAGCACCGCCAAGAGCCGAACCGATAATAAAAACGAGGACAATAATACGGTCCACGTCTATCCCGAGAAACGTAGCCATTTCCAAATCCTGCGCGGTTGCTCTCATGGCCTTCCCCGCCTTTGTCTTTTTGATCATGATGGTTAACAGCCCCATAAGCAGGAAGGTCAGCACAATAACCAGTATGCGCATGAAAGAAACCACAACTGGCCCCAAATGAATTGTCTGCAGGCCTTTTGGAATCAGGGATGAAACGTAAAAGGTGCGTGCCTTTGCTCCCTGATAATTCAGCACAAAATTCTGCAGAAAAATGGAAACACCCAATGCGCTCAGGAGAAGGTTGATCCTCGGCGCATTGCGCAAAGGACGATAGGCAAATCTCTCCGTCAGCACGCCGATAAAGGCCGACATCCCCATGGCAATAATAATCATCAGGCAGATAACCAGGGCGGAGTTCATAACGATCTGGTGATTCCTGCTTAAGAGGTGCAGAACCCACCAGCCGGTAAACCCGCCGATCATGTAGATTTCGCCATGTGCGAAATTCAACATCCCGAGGATGCCGTAAACCATGGTGTAACCGATGGCAATGAGGGCGTAGACACCCCCCAGCGTCAATCCGTTGATAAGCTGTTGAGGTAGTTCCTGGCTGAAAACGTGCATGGGCACTTTCCCTGGTAAGAAAAGGGCCCTAACCTTTTGATGGCCAGGGCCCGGATCGCAGTCTCTTTATTTGCCTGTCATAACGGCTACCTGTTTAAAATCCTTCCCAACGACTTTGAAGAAATAAGTCGCTCCACCTTCCAGGTCTCCCTTTGCATTAAACGTGATGGGGAAACCCAGGATCCCTTTATAATTCTTCACTTTGTGCAATTCCTGAACAACTTCCTTCCGGGTTATTTTGCCGTCGGCAGCTGCTTTACTGATGGCGGACAGCATAATGTTCATCGCCTCATACGCAGGGGGTCCAAAACCGCTTATCGTTCCGTATTTTTTTTCGAACTTCTTTACATAATTTGCTGCCGCAGGGATGGAGTAGATGTCAGGGGCAAAATGATAGACATAGGCTCCTTCCGCCGCGCCTTCCGATGCCTCGATGAAATCTTTTTTATCCCGCGCCCCTTCCGTTCCAAGAAAGGTTGCCTTGATACCCAGTTCCTTCGCCTGTCGAACTCCTATCGCCTGGTCAGGCGCTGCCGTCGCGATAAAGAAGAGGACATCCGGATTATATGCCTTCACCTTGGTTAAAACAGAAGAATAATCCTTGGCGCCGGCAACAATTGTTTCCTGCATGATGTTTTTGATCCCGAGCTTTTTGAGGCCCTTGATGGTTTCCTTCGCCATGTTCTCACAATAGGCAACCTTTTCATTGAGCACTGCGACCTTTTTAGCCTTGAGATAATTCTTGATAAAAAGAGCGCAATTCCATCCATGTGAATCGTTCCTGGCATTTACCCTGAAAAAATGCTTATAGCCCTGTTCGGTAAGGTTGGGCTTGGAAGCCGCCGTTGTAATGCAAGCCAGGTTCGCCGAGCCGTAAATCTTCATGGTTGCCTGGGCGATATGACTCATGGGCGGCCCAATAACCCCGTACATCAGCTTGTCGGCAACAAATTTATGGGCAACATTAATAGCCTGAGCAGGATCCAGCGCATCGTCCCCCATAATATGTTTGATTTTAACCCCATGGATGCCACCTTTTGCGTTCCACTCATCAACGGCAACCTGTGCCGAATTAAAGATTTCCATACATGGAGAGGCGGCATCTCCTGTAAAGGAACCCGCGTCACCCACATGAATAACCTTGATTTTTACCTTTGTAGAAGAATCCATCAAGGCACCTTTCGCACTTGCATTTGAAACCCATCCCAACAGAAGCAGGAACGCACTTAATAAAATCGTAAAACGTATCATCCTTCTCATTTCACCCTCCTTCAAGATTTAAAAATGTTTAACCGTTAAATCCTCACCCCCCTTCCCTTTTAGTTTAATTGACTTATTTGTCCAGCATCAGGTACCAAGTGTTTTAGAAAAGAATATTTCATGCCTTGTTTGCTCGAGCATCTTTAAGATATCCTCCTTGGCCAGTTCAAGGTGTCTATGGAGTGCTCTTTCCATCTTCTGTTTGTCTTTCTCAATAAAAGCCTTAAAGATTTCATGATGCCCCTTCCGTGTTTTTTCAGCAAATTCAGGAATGTGAATCAGGGCGATACGGTATTTTAAGGAATGATCACTCAAAGACTGACAGATTTGGAATAAACTCTTACTGCGGCTTGCCTTGTAAATGATCCCATGGAATTCGATATCCAGTTCCGTTAAATCTTCTGTGTGTCCCTGTTTGATTTTTTCTTCCGTCACTTTCAAATTGAGCTCCATCTGTTCAAGCTCAACAGGCGTTATCCTGTCCATGGCAAGACCGGCCGCCAGCTTTTCTATCGCCAGCCTTGTTGTAAACAGGTCCACGATATCATAATCTGACATCTCATTAAAGATGTATCCAGACATGGGAATAGAGTAAAAAAAACCTTCTACGGCAAGCCTGTGCAAGGCCTCGCGCACCGGGGTCCTGCTGACTTTAAGTTCCTCCGCCAAAGCTGATTCAACCAGGCGGCTCCCGCCTTCGATATTTCCCGTAATAATCGCCGTGCGTAACTGTTTATAAACCCGCTCAGTTAATGTATTAAGATTTCTGTCCTGCGTGGCCCGAATAACTTTCATTGAACACTTCCTATAAATTTGTATCCAACTACCATACAAGAGACATTTTGTCAATATTGTTTATAACAGAATACTTGTAATTACGTGTAAATAGGAATTGGCATGAAATACTTCACTGAAATACACTTGACATACTAAAATGTTTCTGCTAACAGGTTTTAAGAAATAAGGAGAAAATCATGCGTGTCTTGAAGGTTACTGTTGAAAGGATAGAGGGGTATTGCAATCAACCTCTGTTAGTGGGTGACAGTTTTATCGTTGATGGTGGAATGATACGGATCCCGGACGGAAAGCACATCTGCATGTGGGCGCTTCAGAGCATGATGCCGATATTTGCCCTGCTTCAGCGCATCGAACCTGAAAAGGGGGACTGGACAAGTAAACCTGATCAGACATTCGTTTGCCCGGATCCCAAGGGAAAGGTTCACTTTCGCATTCAAGGGCTTGGAGATGAGAAATGATTATCGTTGACGCCTCAAAATGCTCGGGGTGCAGCCGTTGTGAGGTGGCATGTGCATTTTTTCATACGGGAATGACTGGGCGTGGCAGTGCCCGGATAAAAGTCGTAAGAATTGAACGAATTGGAATCGATTTTCCCGTTATTTGCCAGCATTGTGTTGAGCGTTACTGTGTCAAGTGTCCCGAAAACGCCATTGAAATCGGTCAATTAGGGCAGGTGGTTATCTCTCCCACCCTCTGCGTATCCTGCGGGATTTGTGAAACGCTCTGCCCCATCGGGGCCATTGAGCTATTCGAGGATGTTCCTTATGTCTGTGACCTGTGCGGTGGGGACCCGAGATGCGTCAAGGCCTGTACGCTCGGCGCCATCCGATATGAACCCGACATTTCAGGTGATATAAGTTTGAAGCATTATAAATCGAAGAGTAAATCTCTCACGCCTGAGCAGAAACGCGTCGATTTCGCCCTCGCATCAACAAAATCTCTGAGGGAAACCTGGGAAGCTAAGAGGAGAAAATAAATGCTTTATGGTTACGGAGGGTATATCCTTCGGGTCGATCTTGAAACAGGTCGGTATAAGCGCGAAAAAACCGACCCGGCTTACGTTCTTAACGTCATCGGTGGGCGGGGCCTGAACTCTACCCGTATGTACGATGAACTCAAACGGGATATCAATCCCCTGTCTCCTGAAAATATGCTGATGCTGGCCGTTGGCCCCCTGACGGGAACGTTGATGCCTGCCTCTGCCTACACAACCATTTCCGGAAAGTCACCCATGACAGGAATCCTGGGAGACTCGGCAGCCGGCGGTCACTTTGGAACCGAACTGAAACTGGCCGGGATTGATCAGGTCATCATTACGGGACGGTCAGAACACCCCTGCTACCTTCTGATAACAAACGATAATGTCGAGGTCCGTGACGCCACCCACCTCTGGGGACACGATATCTGGGAAACCACGGACGCCATCAGACGGGAACTGGGGGATAATGCGACCCAAATTGCCGCCATCGGTCCGGCGGGTGAAAACCTGGTAAAATTCGCAACTGTGGCCTGCAACAATTCCCGGATGTTTGGACGAACCGGGATGGGCTGTTTATTTGGGTCTAAAAACCTCAAGGCCATTGCGGTTCGCGGCAAAGGTCGCCTCCGAGTTTTCGATACACTTAAATTCGCGGAGTTATCCGAGAAACTCGAAAAGGCCATCCTGGAACATCCTGAGTATTCCCAGCGCAACGCCATGGGCTCCACGTTATTAATGAAGGCCCTTGACAACATCGGAATTTTGCCGACAAATCACTTTCAGGAAGGCGTTTGTGACTACGTGGACGAAATCAGCGGTGAAACTCTGGCAGAAAAATACAAGGTAAAAAACAAGGCTTGTTTCAATTGTAATATTCACTGTTCAAGATATTTCCTGACAGCCGAAGTTGAAGGGGAAGGTCCTGAATATGAAGCCTTGTGCAGTTACACCTCGAGGCTTGGGAACAGTGATCTTCCTTTCGCCCTGAAGATGGCAACCTTTCTGAACCGTATGGGACTGGATGCCTTAAGCTCAGGAGAAACCATAGGTTGGGCCATGGAATGTGTCCAGCATGGCCTCCTCTCCAGAGACGATTTCGATGGGCTGGATTTCAGCTGGGGAAATAGGGAAACTATCGAAAAACTCCTCAAAATGATTGTCAGCAGGGAAGGCATTGGCGATGCCTTCGCGGAGGGGACCAAAAGCCTTGCCCGACGGTTTGGTAAAGGGACGGAAAAATACGCCTTCCATATCAAGGGACTCGATATGATTTGTGGGGATCCACGTGGCATCAAGGCCTTTGGCCTGACCTATGCCATTGCCTCACGGGGCGGGGATCATCTCCGGGCGGAGCCTTTTTTCGAACTGACCGAACGGTACGATGAGGCGGAGAGACGATGGGGAATCAGGGAAATCGCAGATCGTCTGGCAGTCAAGGGTAAAGCAACGTTGGTGGAATACACGGAGCGAATTGCGCTTCTCACCGATTGCCTGACCATGTGCAAGAATATTGGATTAAGTATGGATCTCATGAATTTTGACCTGGCTTCGCAATTTCTCATCGCGGGAACGGGCATGAAGTTTACACCAGAAAAAGTTGACGAAGCTCTAAGGGGAGTCATCGAAAGAGACCGACTGATGAATATTGATTTTGGAATTGATGCAAGCCAGGACACCCTTCCCTACAGGTTTGTTCATGAACCTTTAACCAAGGGGGCATCAAAAGGGCACACCGTGCCCATCAAAGATATGGTCCAGGAATATTACAAACTCAAGGGATGGAATGAGCAGGGAATTCCGAAGGCTCGTAAACAGCAATGAAAAAAAATCTTCTTAAAGGTGGAACCACCACCTACGGGCAGATCGCGGGAATCCTGATGACCGATTCAACAATTCCGAGAATGCCCGGAGACCCCGGACACGCTGAGACATTTTCCTTCCCCGTTCGTTACGGAATCATTAAAGACTTTCCCTTCTCCGATCTGGTAGAAGGGAAAAAAGACAATCTTGATAAGGTCATATCTGCCGCGGTTACCCTCCAAAACGAGGGTGTTCAATTTATCGCGGCCGACTGCGGCTTATTTTCCCTTTTCCAGCAAGAGATCGTCAACGCCTTGAATGTCCCTTTTTTGGGATCCTCACTTTCACTTATTCCCCTCATCCAATCCTTCCTTCCGGACCACAAAAAAGTAGGCGTCATCACGGGAGACACGAGAATCCTTAAAGAAAAACACCTGAATGCTGTCGGAGCTCATCCCAAAAATCTGGTTGTCTCCGGTTTGGATAATTGCGAAGAATTTCAAAGGGTGGTTGCCAATCGAGGGGACAACTTGGATCCTTCCGCTTTAAAAGACTGTATACTCAACGCGGCTGGAACCCTTTTTGAACATACGAAATCAATCGGCGCCGTTATCCTTGAGTGCACGAACCTTGCCACCTTTCGTATCGATATCCAGAGAAGGTGCCGGGTGCCGGTTTTTGATATGGTCAGTCTGATAGAATTTTTTGCATCCGGGTATCGTTTGAAACGTTTCGAATCACGTTTTCTGTAATTACCTTTCCCGCTCCTTGAATCTCATACCGCCCAGGGAACGGGAAACTCCTGGCACAGTTCAGTGACCTTCCCTGCTGCCCGTTTCAAGGTCAGGGGCTCATCATGTCTGGTGAGCGCGGTGTCAATCAGCTCCGCGATCCCACCCATTTCGGTTTCCTTCATGCCCCGAACCGTTAGGGCTGTGGTTCCCAGCCTCAGGCCACTGGGATGCCTGGGATTTTCTCCCTGACTTGGGATGACATTACGATTCGTGATGATTCCAACCGATTCCAGAACCGACTCCGCCACATCTCCCGAAAGATTCTTGTCGCGTAAATCGACGAGAATCAGGTGGTTATCCGTTCCACCTGTCACTAAGCGGTATCCCCTCTCTTCCAGCCCTTTTCCAAGCGCGGCGGCATTGGCGCATATCTGTTTTTGTATTCGGGGAAAATCACCCTTCAGGGCCCTTCCAAAACAGACGGCCTTGGCCGCCACCATGTTGATGGCCGGCGTTCCCTGGCAACCAGGGAAGACGCTTTTATCCACCTGCGAGGCATATTTTTGCTTGCAGAGGATGACACCGCCCCGCCCGCCCAGCAGGGTTTTATACGTCGTAAAGGTCACAAAATCACTGACAGTCACAGGGCTTGGGATGGCGTGTCCGGAAACCAGTCCGGCAATGTGCGCCATGTCTACCATAAGATAGGCACCCACGTCCCGGGCAATGGCGGCAAATCGTTCATAATCGATCACGCGCGGGTAAGAACTCGCCCCCGCCACTATCATCTTTGGCTTGAATTCTCTTGCCAATTTCTCTACTTCCTCGTAATCGATTCGCTCCGTCTCGAAATTTACACCGTAGTGCTTGACCTCGAAACACGAGCCGGTCATGGAGGCTCGATCCCCGTGCGAGAGATGCCCCCCGTGAGAAAGCTTCATTGAGAGAATTCTGTCACGGGGGCGCAGTGCCGAAAAGTAGACGGCCAGGTTGGCCAAAACCCCGCTGTGGGGTTGCACGTTGGCATGCTCCGCGCCGAAAAGGGTCTTGGCCCGATCAATGGCCAAGGTTTCCAGAGCATCCACGTAGCCGCACCCCGCGTGAAAACGCGCGTCGGGATAGCCTTCGGCAGCTTTGACGGCAAAGGGAGACCCCTGAGCAAGAAGGATAGAGGTGGATGGCAAACTTTCCGCTGCAATCAAATCAAGGGTATGACCGAGCCGATGGGCTTCCTGTCGTGCGAGGCGGTAAACTGCCGGGTCTTCCTGATTCAATTGGCTGAAAAAAGTTTCAAACCATTCCATCAAAGACGCCTCGTGAGTGAAAGATGAATATGAGATAGTTAAAATTGTTGCGTGTATGAACTCAATTGAAAAGCTTCTTTAAAAGTTTTTTTATCTTCTTGTCGTGAATGTTTTTTTCGATAATCTTTTCCACAGCCTTTTTTTCGAATACGACTGAAACGCGGGGGCGATCAGTTGTCCCCTTTACCCTGAGCGGGATGATGGACCATTTCCTCTTTGCCGTATCCGTCCTGTCCGCAAAGAGATCGCTGCGTTTCCCCAGCCCTTTTCGAACAACCTTGTAGGGTAGTTCCAGTCTGGCGTGAAGATTAAGTTTTTTATCAAACCCGATAGTCCCCTTCACATCGAGCAAGACATCCTTTCCCTTTGCATCCGCTGTCACAACCCGCACCCTGCTGTCTCCGACCAGAGCCTTCCCCTTCAAAACATCAAACTGCAGGTTCGCCAGGGAGGGCAGTCTCATGATTGCCGCGGCCATTTTTAGAACGGCAACATTCCGTATCGATCCCTTCTCCACATGAAAGGACACATCTCCTTTATACGTGGAAGGCTCCCCGATGACGCCGCTAC
>JALTEW010000331.1 GCA_027073795.1 bacterium
TCCTCTGCCTGATCCAGATAAATCCTAAAAAAGCTGTTTTCTATATAATAGTAGAACCGGGCTTGTCCAACAAACGGTTCAGATTGTGGCTTCGCTTCACTTCGCACAATCTAACCTTATTCATTAGGGGCCAACCTGTTATAGGTTCTCAGAGATGATGCCCAGGGGATACAGACCTTTTTATTGAGTGCCAGGACAATTCCGGCAGCCACTGGCTCGCCCGTCTTCAGGTAAACGACGCAGACCCTTGCGGCATTGCGAAAATTAGACAGCAACGCCTCAAACCAGTTGCGCGCATGGACAGGGGAACCAAGGGCACGCATGTTCGTGGTGAATACACGGTAAAAGTCGTCAAGGAGTTCAAGGCCGCCCAGCCTGGCCTCAAGCCCCTCTTTCTGCGGGCGGCGAATCTGGCTGCGAAGCTTGGATTTAAAACCCTTCCACAGGGCTTCTGAAGAACCTGGCAATGGGAGCAGCAACATTCGGACTTTGTGGGACAGGACCTGAGAAGGTTTATTGCTTTCAACAATCGGATTCTCGGCAGGGCAACGAAGTTCTATTTCCGAGGCGCCTAGTTTTTGTGCAAGGTTCCTGCACTCGGCAAGCAACGCCTGCTGTGTTGAAGGACTGCCCAAAGGCCCGCCGTAATCACAGTAAGGGAGAGAGATAAGTGTCTTGCGGCCCCAGGGCATCCGGAAACAGATAAGGGGCAAGGTGCCGACGAGTGAGCCAGAGCCGTCCTCGGCCAAGAGGTAGCAGGCCTTGTGGCCGTAGGCTCGTTCTACCGCTGTCTTCCAGGCGAAGAGGTGATAGGGGCCGGCGTCGGGATTGCCGGAGAGGTAGGCATCCCAGGCGGGCTGGTCGCTATCGGTGGCGATGCGAATAATCATAAACGGTTCAAGGTGTAAGGCATACGAGTCTGTCCTGCAAAGATTTGCAGGCGGAGTGATGGCTCAAGGGATTACGGATCTTGTTTTGGGCTAAAGATCATTATTGTGCCTTGCTTTGCCTTGAAACCGAACGCGACTTGTCAAAACGGCCCCTTCCATCCCCGCCTTTCCCCTTTTTTATGCCTATATTACCGCTCCTTTGGTGCTATTCCTGTATAATTTTAATATATTGTGCGCACTACACCACAGGCTGAACTCCGCCTTAACCTTCTCAAGACCACGAAGCAGAAAACCTCCAAGACCCTGACACCGCTTCAACTGGCCAAATACCGGCTCAATCATCTGCTTGCGAAACCCGTAGATGAACCTGTTCACAGGCCTGCGAAGCTTCCTGTCCATTTCCCGGCGCCTGGAGACCCTCCGCTTTCTCCTGGAAGAACCTCGATCCCTTCCCTCCATCTCGCTCTCTTTACCAGTTGCTATAAGACCCTGTATCCCTCCCAGGGATTCCATGTATTCAAGATTCTCCTCACTGCAATACCCGGCATCCCCAAGGACCACCTTCGGCGAAACCCCCACCTTCGATAGATTCCCTTCCGCTTTCTCCACCATCGGTCGAAGCTGATGAACGTCATTGGCCTCGTTGACCACATCGCAGGCCTGTCAATGGTAAAACAAAAGTGTACCAAAAATGGCAATGAAAAGTGAATCATCTCGGAGATGAACCTGGCAAGATGGTTTTGAGGAAGCCAGTCATCCAGGGGCGGGGGTAACAAGTACGGTTGCCTGGGATCGTAGTGGCGAAAGTTGTAGCCCATCTCTATGCCCCAAAATCAAATTAACGTCTTAATATTATTAACTATTATACCACAAGCACCCCAGTAAGCAAGTAAATGTTTGCGGGACAGACTCAATTATTTATGAGATGATAAATTTCTCCCCAGATAAGAACTAACCGGAACAAATTTAAAGTCTTTCAGTAGCCTTCTGAATCGAATTTTAGTCTTAGAAAGATTCACATAGGTCCTAAACTTAGAAAGAAAAGAAATATCCCTTACTACTGGAATACCAGGATCGAGTTCCCATGGATGCAGATAAAAAATAAATGA
>JALTEW010000332.1 GCA_027073795.1 bacterium
GTATTGGGTGCAAGGCCTGCGTAGAGGCCTGTCCCTTTGGCGCCATGCAGTTCGATGAGGATAGGGAAATTGCCGTAAAGTGCGACATGTGTATTGAAAGGCTTAAGAACGATGAGGAACCAGCCTGCAGCAAGGCCTGCCCTACTGATTGCATCTTTTGGGGAGACATGGATGAGATGCAAAAAGTCATTGAAAGGAGAATTGTATCAACAGCGGTGGTTAACGAGTCTTATCCATAATTGATGCAATCGCAAAAAGTCAAAATTGGAAGACAAAGTAAAAAGCTTCAAGCATTATTAGCTGAAAGGTTTTGCTTTAAGCTATTGTTCGGAGACAAGAAGATTTTTCTACTTTTTCTATAGGCTTGTGCCCTTTGCCTGTCTGTGTACACCGGATGGGTAGGGCAGGGGGGATGCATCAAAGAAAAGAAAGAAAGAGAGAGGTGAGGTGCCTTTTTTCTTGATTTATCCCGTGAAATGCGTAGCCTATTTCACGGGGACACGCCCTTTAATGGGTGACCCCATAACCCGCGTATTTCGCGCTTGACATGATGAAATGGGTAATCGTAGAATTTTATGTGATTCTCACGCAACGAGCGCAAGGAAAACAAGAAAGCTATTAAGCATTAGATGGTTAAGTGTTAAGTGCTGTGGCTTCTTGCTTAAAACTGTCAAGAATGAAGACGCAACCCCCTTGACGCTTCAGGCTGGAACCGGTCTGCGTGTGATAGGCGAAGAATGGAAAAAGTTGGGTTATTCCACCCCGGTATACACAAACGACCGCGCAGGGGGAGCCTTTGAACTTTTTATCTCTGGACCTGATAGGGAAGTGGATATGGCCTCTGATTTGACTTGTATCGGGAGGTTGTTTTCACTTGTGCCAGAGTCTGCGAGAAAATAAGACAGAAAAAAAGGAAGCCTGATATTATGTTTTTCACCCCCAGCCCCCATATCTTTTATAAGTTTGAGTCTGTATTCTCCCGTAAGGGTGGATAGAAAATAACATCGGGGGAGTGTTGGGTCGAGTGTAAAAAATTACTTTACTTTCTGAGAAAGACCCTATAAAAGAGGGTGTATGATGAATCCGGATGAGCGCAAGATTATCACAGTCACCTGCTTTGGCCATTTCATGTGCCATTTCAACATGATGGTGTTTCCTGTACTCATTTTGCCCCTGACAACATTTTACCATCAGGATTTTTCTCAAGTCATAGAGCTTTCGTTTCTGATGTATCTCTTTTTTGGTGTTTCAGCCTTGCCATGGGGGTTTGTGACGGACAAGCTGGGGGCCAGAAAGATGCTGGCGGTTTTCTTTATCGGCGCAGGGGGGTGTGCCTTACTGGCTGCACTGTTTATGGGATCATCCGTTGTGTTTTCTCTGTTTCTCGCTGGGATTGGTATCTTCTCAGGGATTTACCATCCTGCCGGTTTGGGCTTGATTTCCAAAGGTATTCGAGAGATCGGGAAGGGGCTTGGCTACAATGGTATGGCGGGGAACTTGGGGCTTGCCTTCTCTCCCCTGATAACGGGGTTTATTAACTGGCTCTGGGGACCGAGGGCGGCCTATGTTTTTTTGGGGATTTTCAATCTCCTGGGGGTTGGATTGCTGGTCTTTTTGAAGATTCCAAACCTGACGCGACAGCCTGCGGGTGCCACAAAGACGAGTGGGGGAGGGATGCTGAAGGCCTTCGCGATTCTTTGTGTCGCCATGATGCTGGGAGGGGTTGCGTTTCGCGGGTTGACCATTACGCTCCCTTCCCTTTTTGAGCTGCGGAATCCGACCCTTTTGAAGGCGCTTGCGAACACCTTTGTTTTTTTTAAATCGCATAATGTGACCGCCTCGCTTCTTTCCTCTCTGGTTTTTATTGTCGGTGTGTTTGGGCAGTATGCCGGGGGATATATCGCCGATCACTTGGATCTGAAACGCGCGTATGTTTCGTTTCACTCATTGGCCTTCCTTGGAGCGTTGGGGATGGCCGTTTCTACAAATATTTTGCTGGTTTCTGTGGCCATCTTTTATGCCTTTTTCCTGCTGGGGATGCAACCGATTGAAAATACGCTGGTGGCCCGGTATACACCTGAGAGACTGCGGCACGCCGCCTACGGGACGAAATTTATTTTGACTTTCGGGGTAGGTTCCTTGGCCGTTCATCTTGTTGGGTGGGTGAAAGGGGCGTGGTCAATCCAGGCCGTGTTTTATGTCATGGCACTGGTGTCCCTGTGTATTGTCGCCACGATTTTTGTTCTGATGCTTGCTACGCGGGCGTCGGAAGCTGATTGACCAAACAACGTTTCACTTATTTCCACACTAAAAACCATTTGACACATAACTTCTTGTATTTTATAATCCTTCATTGTGGCGAAAGGTAATCTTGAAAAGGGTCTTGTTGGTGTCTTTTTATTTTCCAAAACCTTAGCGAAGTTAGAGGAGGGTATATGAAATCATATTTGTTCGCACCGGGTCCCACGCCGGTTCCTGAGAGGGTATTGTTGAGAATGGCGATGCCCATTATCCATCATCGGGAGGAGGCCTTTGAGGCGGTTTTTGAAGAGGTAAGAGAGGGCTTGAAGTACCTTTTCCAGACGGATCAGGAAGTCTTGGTTTTGACATCTTCGGGAACTGGAGCTATGGAAGCGGCGATCAGTAACCTTTTCTCTGAAGGGGACGAGGTTCTCGTGGTGCGGGCGGGAAAATTTGGCCAGAGATGGGGGGAACTTGCCGAAACCTTTGGCCTTTCACCGGTTTATCTTGATTTTCCCTGGGGTGAACCGGCAGACCCTGCGAAGATTGCAGAACGTCTTGAGGCGCAGCCGGCCATCAGAGGTGTTTTGATTCAGGCGTCAGAAACGTCCACGGGAGTGATGCATCCCATACGGGAAATCGCCAAATTTACCTCAAAACGAGATGATGTTGTTCTGATCGTGGATGGGATTACAGCGGTGGGCGTTTTTGAGATGCCAATGGACGAATGGGGAATTGACGTGGTAATAACGGGCTCACAAAAGGCCTTAATGCTTCCCCCTGGACTGGCCTTTATCTCCCTCAGCGAAAAGGCCTGGAAAATGGCAGAATCATCCTCATTGCCCCGCTACTATTTCGATTTGAAAAAGCATCTTGTCTCTTCCAAAAAGAACCAAACCCCTTACACGCCAGCCATTTCTCTTGTTTTGGGGCTTCAGGAGGTCCTTGGGATGATCAGGGCTGAAGGGCTTGAGGCTGTTTTTGCCCGTCACCACCGTATAGCTGAGGCAACCCGGGAAGCTGTAAAGGCCATGGGGCTTGCGTTGTTTGCCAAGTCATCCCCAAGTGACGCACTGACGGCGGTGGTGATGCCGGAAACTGTGGATGGGCTGGCATTGAAAAAGGCCTTTCTGGATCGTTACGGGATTACCGTTGCAGGAGGCCAGGGCCAGATAAAGGGGAAAATTATTCGAATCGCTCACCTGGGGTATTTTGACCCGATAGATATGTTTCAGGTCATCGCGGCGCTGGAAATGTCCCTGTACAAGATGGGATATCCTGTTGAACTTGGGAGTGGATTGGGAATACTGGCGGAAAAACTTGCGTAGGAGGAAGGCATGAAGGTTCTGGTTAGTGATAAACTTTCGGAAACAGGGCTTGATAAACTTTCCCATGCGGATGGGATACAGGTGGATATAAGAACGGGGTTGTCACCGGATGAGTTGAAGGAGATTATCGGAGAATATGACGGAATTATCATCCGGAGTTCCACACGGTTGACGGGGGATATTCTCGAAGCGGCGAAAAACCTTAAGGTTATCGGACGCGCGGGGATCGGGTTGGATAATGTAGACATAGCCACCGCTACCCAAAAGGGTATTGTGGTGATGAACACCCCTCAGGGGAACAATATCGCTGCAGCGGAGCACACCATTTCCATGATGCTCGCCATGGCACGGAAAATTCCCCAGGCGACGGCTTCCCTGAAATCAGGTAAGTGGGATAAGAATCGTTTCATGGGGGTTCAGGTTTATCATAAGGTGCTGGGGATTATCGGGATTGGGAATATCGGCGGGATTGTAGCGAACCGCGCGCAGGGACTGAAGATGCGTGTCATCGCCTATGACCCGTTTATCTCAGAGGAGAAGACAATGGAGATGGGGATCGAGCTGGTTACAAACCTGGATGAACTCTTTTCCCGATCGGATTTTATTACCGTCCATACGCCTCTGATCAAGGAGACAAGAGACCTTATCAATAAAGAGGCCTTCAGTAAGATGAAGGACGGGGTGATGATTATCAATTGTGCCCGGGGTGGCATTGTGAATGAACGGGACCTTTACGACGCCATTGTTTCCGGCAAGGTGGCCGGGGCGGCTCTGGATGTATTTGAGGTAGAGCCCGCGAAGGATAATCCCCTGTTTGAACTTAACCAGGTGATTGTGACACCTCACCTTGGGGCTTCAACGAAAGAGGCGCAGAGGAATGTGGCTTCCGCCATTGCAGATCAGGTGACTGCCTATCTGTTGCATAAGACGATTCAGAACGCCGTGAACGTGCCTGCTGTCAGCCCTGAGGTCATGGAGCGTATTGGCCCCTATCTCGATCTCGCGGAGAATCTTGGCGGGTTTCTCGCGCAGGTTTGTTCCTTCAGGATTGAAGCAGTCGATATCGAGTTTCATGGGGAGATGTTTGAGAGGGATACGGAACCCATCGTGCTTGCTACCCTGAGGGGATTATTAGCTCCTGTTATGGGGGATGACGTCAACTTTGTCAACGCCAAGATTATGGCCCAGCAGCGACGAATCAAGATCAAGGAATCCAAGGTGGAAGACACAGGGGATTATACCACCCTGATTGTTCTTAAGGTGAAGGGAAAGGAAGAAGGGCACAGTATTTGGGGCACGTTGTTCGGTAAGAAGGAACCCAGGATCGTTCGTTACAATGATTTCATTATCGAGGCGATTCCGAAGGGTGAGATTCTTCTCGTTGAGAATTATGACCGTCCCGGTGTTATCGGAAATATCGGAACTACATTAGGTAAACAAGGTATTAACATTGCCACGATGCAGTTTGGCAGGGACAGCATGGGAGGGCAGGCGATTTCACTTTTACATCTGGATGCTCCCTTAAATGATGAGATAATGAAAGAGCTGTTGACCCTTCCAAACATTATTTCTGTTAAATCTATCAGACTATAAGGAAAAAGACATGTCAGTTGTTGTTGTTGGAATTCAGTGGGGAGATGAAGGAAAGGGGAAAATTGTTGACCTTTTGACGGAAAAAGCCGATGTGGTTGCCCGGTTTCAAGGGGGTAACAATGCCGGGCACACCCTGGTCGTGGGGGGGGAAAAGTTTATTTTTCACCTTATTCCTTCCGGCATCCTTCATGAAAGCAAGATGTGCGTGATTGGTAACGGTGTGGTTATTGACCCGTTCATTTTGCTGGAAGAGATGGAGTCTCTTGAGAGGAGAGGGGTTAGGGTGACCCCGGACAGGTTGAAGATAAGTTCCCGGGCGCATCTTATTCTTCCCTACCACCGGCGTTTGGACCAGGCAAGTGAATCCAGGTCTGGCAAGAAGATTGGGACCACCGGACGTGGGATCGGGCCGGCGTACGAAGACAAGGTGGCGCGGCGTGGCATTCGGCTGGCGGATTTTCTGGACTCTGAGGTCTTCGATCAGAAATTACGTGAGAATGTCGAACGCGCCAATATTATCCTGACGCAGTACCTGAAAAGCGAACCGGTTGAACAAAAGGAATTTGAGGCGCTAAATGAAGACCTGAGAGGACGTTTGCGGCCCTTTGTCACAGATACCTCCCTCCTGCTTCACACGTTCTCGAAAGGCGGTAAGTCAATTCTTTTCGAAGGCGCTCAGGGCGCCTTGCTGGATGTGGACCACGGGACCTATCCCTATGTGACTTCCTCCAATACGGTCACAGGAAGTGTCTGTAGCGGTGCGGGTGTGGGGCCAACCTCTATTGAAGAGATTGTTGGGGTCTTGAAGGCCTATACGACCCGGGTCGGCGGGGGGCCTTTCCCCACCGAGCTGCGCGATGAGACGGGGCAGGCGCTAAGGGATAAGGGCGCGGAATATGGGGCTACAACAGGCCGGCCGCGGCGTTGCGGGTGGTTTGACGCTGTTGCCGTGAGGCACGCGGTTCGTGTCAATGGGGTAACATCTATCGCGCTGACAAAACTGGATGTTTTGGACGACCTGCCCGCTGTTAAGGCCTGTGTACAATATCAGCTTGATGACAGGCTTGTTGAGGTTTTTCCGCCTCTGTCGTCTGACCTGGAACGGGTGGTTCCTGTTTATCAGGAGGTGGAAGGATGGCATAAGGACATCACGGGTTGCCGATCATGGGAGGAATTACCCGAAGCTGCTAAAAATTATGTTGCTTTTATTGAGAAGGCGGTAGGAGTGCCTGTTGATATTATCTCGGTCGGCTCTGATCGGGAAGCAACGATTATCAAGCGGCATCCCTTCTTGAAAAAATAACTTCGGTTATTGCCTTTTCAGGCTATCTGGTTTTAGCTGGTTGCTATTTATCAGGTAATCTGTTCTTATTGGAAATTCCCAAGCGAAGTCACACTTTTCGTGTAGCTCATTTAATACTGATAGTGCCCACCTCCACCGATCATCGGCCTCTTTAAAGGTAGGTGGCGGCTCGGGATAAACAAAATCTCTAAAATTTATTGATGTTGATTCAAGATTTAGCCAATCCAATAACTTTGCCATAATGTTATTGGGATCGTGGCAAACGTCTTCATACCGAATCACGGCGAACTGCTCATTAGGGACAAGCTTGCGAAATCTTTCTACTGCTTCTACCGAATCATACCAAACAAGCATCAATCTAAACC
>JALTEW010000333.1 GCA_027073795.1 bacterium
GTTTTCCAGTGGTACTCCACGTCGCACAAGATCGTAGAATGAGAAAAATTGGTTTCCTCCATCATCTTTGTTCGTTTCTTGATACGAAATACTCCAAGGTTCATCGCCACCTCCGCTTATCCTCCAATCGTAATTGTTGTAGGACACAAATTGCTCTGAAAGATCCGGAGAACTCGGATTGGATATGAACGGATATCTTGATCGTATTTCAGATGAACCAAGTTGAACGAGCATTGCACTTTCCAATGAACCAATGGTTGAAAATGCCCAACATGTACCGTTGTACCACTGATTTCGAACAGGTGTAACGTCTCCATAATTTCTCAAGTCAAAGTTCGTTGGTAAGTTCGAAAGCACGGGTTCTGTGAGTTTATACTGTTTTGCCAGTATATCGTTCTTGGTTCCAATCAATTTCACAGACCCTTTAAGAGACGAATTCGTAGATTTGGGGTTGAATTTTGGCACTTTCGCGAACCACCAATTCAAAAAAGTCTTTGGCATTGACCGTAATCCGAGGGCGGGCAGTGTTTGATCAACAGGAGGCTTTGAAGTTTTTGGTACAACGGCACATCCTGCAAGGACCAAAACAAGTGCCAAAACCGATAAAGTCAAAACAATTCTTTTTAATTTTTTCGTTATCATCTCACATCCCGCTGTGGAATTGGTCTTTCATGAACATTGGCCATCCGTGAGACGTGATCGTTGAACTCAACGCTTTGATTTGATACAGATACCCATCATCACATCCAATATATATATAGCCGCCATTCATGACAGGATTTGATTCTACATTATAACCTAACTCAATTAGACTCAACACGTTTCCATTTCCATGATCAAGAGCATACAAAGTTCGTCCAGATACAACGTAGACGACTCCGTTATCTCCTATGATCGCAGAACTCGAGATGCCCCCTATAGGGGTCGAGAGGTTCTTGCTCCATAAAATACTTCCATTTTGTGAATTTATCGCGTAAAAATTACCGTTTACAGTCCCTATGTAAAGCGTGCCATCCGATGATATTACGGGACTACCGTAGATCCGAGAATCATCTAATTGTTTGGACCATCTTAAAATTCCATTTGATGTGAAGGCCCACAGCTTTATTGCCCCTATGTAAACATTTCCGCTCGAATCGATCGCCGCTGTCCCATATATAGGACTTGTGAGAGAATGCTGCCAATCAAAACTTCCATTGCTTAAATCCATCGCGTAAAATACACCGTTGTCTGAACCGATGAACACATCTGTTCCGTTTGTTACCGGACTTGACCATATATGGCCACTGATATTGCCAATTTTATTTGGATTCATTGAATTTTCAGACATCTTGTAAATGTTTCCCACATGATCTACAATGTACAGGTTTTTGTTGTAAATCAATGGAGCTGAGATTATCGGATAATATGACACTTGTGCGCTGCGATACTGGTCGAAGGGGGATTCCGCGTAGATAATCTGACCATTGTTATTCCCAACAAAGACCATATTACTTTGAGGATCGATCACCGGTGCGCTCCAAACAGGTGATATGCTTTGAAAGTAGTTGTAATTGTCGCTCGATAAAAAATTGAGGAATACTCCTTGTTGACTACCTATGAAAACAACACCATTTGAAGATATCGCAGGAGACGAATAAACTTGACCAGCCGTTGGAGTTCCATTAGTTGTAAGATTCCACTTTTGAGTTATGATGAGGTTTCCGCTCGCATTTTTTGTCGTGAATGACCACACAGACCCAGATGTATTTTCAATGGAATTCTTTGCAACTACTTTCCAGTAATACTTGGTTGAATAAGATAGCATGCTTGACGTATAGCTTGCAATTGCCAAGTCGGATTTGACAAGGGGAGGGGTTGCTGAAACTCCAAAGTAAACGTCGTAAACCAATCCGCTTCCAGAACAACTCCACGTTAAAGTCGGAACGATAGATACATCTGCTTGCCCGTTGGGTGGGAATGGATTGGATGGTTTGCTTGGTGGTATGGCAAT
>JALTEW010000334.1 GCA_027073795.1 bacterium
GGTAGATAGTCACCTTACCCATGCCGAGAACGTATCCAACGCTGTCCTGGGTGTGCTTGGCTGGAACTACATAGATATTGATGTTTCTAATTCTTAATTTGTCACCAGGCTTTGCCAATGTTAGACGTTCTTTCGGAATACCTAACTGCTGTAGTAACTTATAACTGGATGCAGGTCCAACAAGGTGAGTTGATGCCCCTTGGCTAATAGGAACGAGAGTCTCTGGATCAGTGTGATCAAGATGGTCATGGGTGCAAAGGACGATATCTGGGTGTACATCACTGGGTTGTAGAGGTGCCTCAGCTATTCTTGTCCATCCTTCTAAGCGATCTACACTGTGAGACAAGTATGGATCCACAGCAACCACAGTTCCCTGCTGGTTTCTAATGATAAAGCCAGCCTGTCCAATCCAACGAAGCTCAATTTGGTTGCAATCTAGTTTATCTTTATGAATCAATGATGTTACTCCTTGTTCTCTCGACTCAAACTAGCCAACCAAGCGCGCATATCCGCTGATTGCTCATAAAAATCATGTAACGCCTTCAGATCTAGAGCCATGTATTCGGAAAGGGTAGCAGTTTCACCACCGTCAACCGGTAAATCAATTCCTGTCACAAATCTAGCTTTCTCTGATGCTAGGAAAACTGCAGCATGAGCAACGTCTTCTGGCATACCAATAGTGCGAAGAGGTTGAAAGAGCGTCATTCCAATGTTATGTATCTCAGAAAACCGCTCTCGATAAACCTGATACGCCTTATCCCCAAAGCGAGATCGTACCCAATGTCCGATATCTACCTGAATAGCACCTGGTGAAATGGTATTAACACGAATATAAAATGGGGCTAGTTCTACAGCGAGAGCTCTCGTTAGCTGCATTACTGCACCCTTGGCAGCAAGATATGCGCTATCGTTAGGTGCGCCAGCATGTCCACGTACCGAGCCAATGTTGATTATTGAGCCGTGTTGCTGCTTTTTCAGTATTGGGACTACGAATCGTGCTGCATACCAATACCCGCGGAGGTTCGTATTCATGATGTTCTCGTAACGCGCTTCCATTTGTGGATCTGGATCATCAATGGCATAGTCGAAACGAGGAAGGCCTGCATTATTTACAAGAATATCAATCTGGCCAAACTGTTTGTAAACCCTGTTAACCATATCCTCGATTTCATCTCTATTACGCATATCAGTCTTGCTAATCATTATATCTACATTATTCTGCTCCAAATCTTGTTTAACCTGCTTAAGTTTAGCAATATCACGTGCGCAGATGGCAAGGGAGGCCCCTTCTTTGGAAAATGCTTTCGCAATTCCCTCGCCAATTCCTCGATTGCCGCCAGTTATGAGAGCAACTTTATTCCTCAATTCCATGGAAGCCTCCTGATGCATTTGGTTGTATTAATACATAGATATATAACCTGATTCTCGTGATATATCATGTGCAGCCTTAGTAACTGCTATGATCATATCGTTATAGCTTATTTTGTCGTCAACTTCTCGTTTTAGGCCGGTAACGCTTAATGCACCAATCGTTTGCCCTCCGTATCCCTTGATCGGGGCAGCAAAGCACTTGATTCCCTCCTCGTGTTCACCATCGTCGATAGCATAACCGCGCTGTGCCGTTATCTTGAGCTCTTCAAGCAGCTCGATCGGATCGGTGATCGTCGTAGGCGTTCTTCTCTCTAATTTCAACCCTTGTAATAACGTAATTACTTGATCTGTAGGAAGAGTACTTAGTAGCGCCTTCCCAACACCAGTGCAATAAGCAGGCGCACGACTTCCTATGCGAGAAAGTATTGGGAGGCTGCGCTGGCTTTCCACCTTGTCGATATAAACCACATTGGTTCCATCTAGCACACAGAGATGAACCGTTTTCTGTGTTTCAGCGCTAAGCTTAACAAGGAAAGGATGTGCAGTTTCACGCAATGGCATCCGGCGAAGCATGTGACTCCCTAGCTCCAGGATCTTATTACCTAGGTGATATGAGCCATCG
>JALTEW010000335.1 GCA_027073795.1 bacterium
TGTCCAGAAGGAAGATCTCGGAACCGGAAGGGGTTCTCATGGTCAGGGCAATGTATTTGCCGTCAGGGGACCAACCTGGAGCCGCGTTCAGGCCAACACGGTGAGAAAAGAGGTAAATTTTGCCAATATTGAAATCGATGATGTAAAGGTCGGGGTTTCGGCGGATGTATGAAGTAAAAGCGATTCTTGAACCATCTGGGGACCATCTCGGCGAAAGATTTATGGAGCCATTGTGGGTAATTCTTTCCCGATTTCTGCCATCAAAGTCTATTTTGTATATCTCTTTGTTTCCTGTTTGGGTTGAAATAAAGGCGATTTGGGTATCAAAAAGGCCGTCGCTACCGGTAATATAGTAAATGATCTTGTTTTCAAAGGCATGAAAAACCTGATCCTTCCCCTTGGCAGGGCCTTTTAAGCGACGGCTTGCAATCTCTTTGAACATGGCTACATCAAAGAGGTGATATTCAATTGAAAAAACCCCCTGAGTTACCCCTGCGGTGGTTGCGAGAACAAATTCCGCCCCAAGGGTCTTGTATTTTTCCAAGTCAATATGGTTGTGGTAAACATAGTCTGCAGTCATGGTAGAGGGGATTTCTTTTTCGGAAATGATATTGAAGAAACCTGTAATCCAAAGGTCGTTTGTGACACGCTTTTCAAAAAGAGACGGGGTTATGGATTTGGGAATAATATTCCCCTCCCACCTTGGGGGTAAAACAGCAATGTTGATTTTACGAATATTTGGAGAGAAAATATCAAGATAAACCTTTCCCTGGGCAAGAGGGGCCCACAAGAGGGTAGTGAAAATTAGAAGGACAGTAATATTTATGGGATAACGGAATCCCCTGAGATTTCGGTCTATTTTATGACCCCCTGAAAAAATTTCCCTTAATATACAGATTCACTAATGGAGTTGTCAATTGTTTTTTTGTTAAACTTGTGTTTTTTTTTGGAAGAATTATAATTAAAGGTATGAGAATTCTGGTTGTTGAAGATGAAAGAAAGGTGGCATCCTTTATTTCAAAAGGGCTGTCAGAGGAAAGTTACGCTGTGGATGTTGCTTATGACGGTGAAGAAGGGGCCTTCATGGCTCTAGAGAACGATTACGACTTGATTGTCCTGGATTTAATGCTCCCGAAGCTTGATGGCATGGAGGTTCTCAAAAAGATTCGTGGCGCAAGGAAAACGGTTCCGGTTTTAATTTTGACAGCGAAAGACAGCGTGGATGATATTGTGGCTGGACTTGAAGGAGGAAGCGACGATTATCTAACAAAACCCTTCGATTTTGCAGAGCTGCTTGCACGGATTCGGGCCTTGTTGCGGAGAAGCCAGGAACAGAAGGTTACGATCCTGAAAGTGGCAGATCTGACCCTCAATCCCCTGACGCGCGAGGTTAAAAGGGGAGAGAAAACAATTGAGTTGACCAGCAAGGAATATGCCCTGCTGGAATATTTCATGAGGAATGTGAATCGTGTGTTGACCCGGACCCTCATCAATGAGCATGTCTGGAATTATGAATATGACCCAATGACCAACGTGGTAGATGTCTATGTCAACTATCTTCGTAAAAAGATTGATCAGGGGAACAAGGTAAAATTGATTCATACAGTCCGAGGGGCCGGGTATATGATGAAAGAGGCATAAATGAAATTTATGAGATCCATTCGTGTGCGCCTTACCTTATGGTACATTTTTATCTTAGGGTGTACGCTAGCGCTTTTCAGCAGTTTGGTTTATTATCAGATGTCACGCAGTCTTTATAAAAGTGTTGACCACAAGATACTAACGATTTCAGAGGTTATTGCCTCCTCGATCTCCCCTAACTCCAGCAGCGTTTTTGCGGATTTAGAAAAGAAACTGGCTAAAAAGGTCGGACGACAACCCACGGCCAAGTTTATCCAGCTTCTTGACCGCTCCGGCAACATTGGCGGTAAATCTCTCAACCTGAAAAACAAACGTTTGCCCGTGAGCTTCGAGGCCCTTCAGAATGCCTCTAAAGGGATTATTTCCTATGAGACGAAAGAGGTTTTTGGCGAACCTCTCAGAATCATAACCTATCCTGTTAAAAGGCCCGGCACGGATGTCCGAAGTATCGTCCAGGTGGCTACCTCACTTGCCGAGGTTAAGGATACCTTGAACAAGCTCGTTCTTATCCTTGTCTCCGTCGTCCCGCTGGCCTTAATTATTGCCAGCATCGGCGGAACGTTTCTGGCAAATAAGGTTTTAAAGCCGATCAACGAAATTAATCGAATCACACGGGAAATCACATCGAAAAATCTTGAGCTGAGGGTTCCTGAGCCGGCGACCCATGATGAACTGGGCAAACTTGTGGAAACCATCAATGGGATGATTGAGCGTTTGGAGAAATCTTTTAAGCAGGTTCAACAGTTTACAGCGGATGCCTCTCATGAACTGAAAACGCCCCTGACAATTTTGAAAGGAGAGGCTGAACTGGCCCTTAGAAAGGAACGGCAGCCTGAGGAATACCGTCAATATCTCCATAGCAGTCTGGAAGAGATTAACCGTCTTACACGCCTTGTTCAGGATTTACTTGTTTTATCGCGGGCGGATACGGGAAGGCTTACCCTTCATAAGGAACCCCTCGATCTGGCGGCACTGGTTGATTCCTGTTGTGAGCAGTGTCGATTTCTGGGGGAAGGCCAGAATATCCGGGTGATTTTTAAGCACCAGGCGGGTGTACGGGTCCTGGGTGACAAGTATCGCCTCAAGCAGATGTTTTACAACCTGGTTGAGAATGCCATCAAGTATTCTGAAGGTGGGGGGAAAGTTGAGGTTCTAACCGCACAGAACGGGAAATATGCCAATGTTCTTGTCAAAGATGAAGGGCTTGGAATCGACGAGAAGGACATTCCCTACATCTTTGACCGTTTTTACCGGGTCGACAAATCCCGCTCCCGGGATGCGGGAGGGACGGGACTTGGGCTTTCCATCTGCAAGTGGATTGCTGAGGCGCATGGTGGGAAGATTACAGTAGAGAGTGCCCTCGGGATGGGGAGTTGTTTTACTGTTTGGCTTCCGAAGTATCAATCAGACGCTTGATGGGTTTCTTTGCTTGTTTTGTCGTTTGTCCCAGTCGGTCACGAACTTGTTTGAATCCGCCATGTGTTCTCTTTCGCGTGCTAGTGGTTACACAAGGTATATGCAGAAGAGAGAGATGAAAAAATGCTGTGTTTTTGTATTCTTGCATGAAAATATTTTTTGAAATTAGACAATTTTAATTCTTACTTAATCTTCCTTTAATTTTTCTCTGCTATACTACATTTAGTGAAAGGGGAAAGGAAGTAAGGGTGTATTACAAGATCATCATGGAAACGGGTCACATGGGAGCGGGGAAAAGCCTTGAGAGGGTAAGATACTGTCAGGGAGGAGATATCCTTTCCATGTTTCATAAGGCCCATGACTTCCCCCGGGTCAAGAGAAAGAAGCGCCGCAGAGGAATTACCCTGATCCAGCAGATTTCCCGCCTGGAGTATGAAAAGGGATTGCATCGATCTTAACGGGGTGACCCCTTTCAGCCATCAACCTTCCCACAATATTCTGCATTTTTATTTGCCCTCCCAAAAAGTTGCGGTGTTCCGTCGGAACTCCATATCTTTTTTACCATTTTTTTGGTAGTATTTTATAGATTTGATAAAAAGTTGTGAATTCTACACAGGCAAAATATTTTGTGCTTTGCCATGGGTTCTCAGGTGTTATGAAAGGTGGAGGATAAAGTGAGGCGGCATTGGTCGAATAAGGCATTGAAAAAATACATTGATCAGTATGCTCCTGAATATGGCGAGCCCCTTGCGATACGTGCATACAGCTCACAGTTGTTGGGGAGGAATCCCGAGCTGGTGCTTCATGGGGGCGGAAATACCTCTGTGAAAGCGCCTTTTACCACAATATTGGGTGAAACGATCCCCGCGGTTTACGTTAAAGGATCGGGATGGGACATGGCGACCACAGGTCCCGAGGGCTTTGTGCCTCTGAATCTCGAAAAACTTTTGGCGCTCAGGAACTTAAGGCGCCTTGATGACGATGCCATGTTTGAGCAGTTTAAGCTTGCCATGTTGCGTCCCCTTTCCTTCAATCCTTCCATAGAAGCCCTTTCTCACGCATGGGTAGGGAAGACTTACGTGGATCATACCCATGCCAACGCCATTCTCACGCTGACCAATCGTGTGGACGGGGAATCAATCACTCGCGACGCCTTAGGGGAAGAGGTACTGATTCGCCCCTATATTCACCCCGGCTTTTTGTTGAGTAAAGATATTGCTGATGCCCTGAAGGCTGCCCCGAGGGCGCGTGGGGTGGTTCTGATGCATCACGGGTTGTTTACCTTTGACGATGACCCGAGGGTGTCGTACGAAAGCCATATTGAACTTGTGGAGAAAGCAAAATCTTACATAAGGGAAAAGGCCTCGCGATCTTTCTTCGATTTTGAACCGGTAGAAAATCCTGATCCAGCCTTGCCGGAAGTGATCCCCTTTGTTCGGGGGATGCTTTCTGAAAAAACGGGAGAGGCAGACCGGCCATTTAAGACCGTGATCCTGAAGGTTATGCATGACGGTGAAATCATGAGGATACTTTCTCATCCGCGACTGAGGGAATTTGTGGAGGGTCCGGTTTTGACAGCGGATTTCCTTATCAGAACCAAGCCCTGGATGGCATGGGTGGAATCCCCTGATTTGCATGATCTTGACCGCTTAAGAAAGCAGATTAAAGAGACGGTACAAAACTTTGTGGAGAGATACACCTCCTATTATGAAAAGGGGGTCCGATACACAAAAAGGTCCTTTCCCATGTTCAACCCTCGCCCAAGAATTCTTGTTGTTCCGAATCTTGGAGTTTTCTGTTCCGGGATCGATCCGGATCAGGCAGCCATGACCGCGGACCTGGCGCGGGCGACCCTGAAGGTTAAGATGGATATCGCTGCCACGGGCGGGCGACATCAGGGAATAGAAGAAGGCAAGCTCTTTGAAATGGAATACTGGGGACCTCAGCTTGCAAAACTTTCTGACAAAAGCGGGGCGCTCTCGGGAAAAGTGGCGGTTGTGACGGGCGCGGCTGGAGCCATTGGCTCTGCCATTTGTAGGCGGCTGCTGGAGGAGGATTGTGTTGTGGTGGGAACGGATCTTCCGGGTGAGAGGCTTGAAACCCTTACCGAGGAACTATCAAGAGATTTTGGTGCACATTTTTTTGGACAGGCTATGGATGTTACGGATGAGACCTCTGTGCGGGAGGCCTTCAAGGCTGTTAGCCTCCAGTTTGGAGGGGCAGATATTCTTATCCCAAACGCCGGTATTGCCCTTGTCAAACCCCTGGATGAGCTGGAATTAGAGGATTTTCGCAGGGTACATCGGGTGAATGTGGAGGGAATGCTTCTGTTCCTGAGATGGGGGGTAAAACTTCTGAAGAATCAGAAGACCGGTGGAGATATTATCTTTATCTCAACAAAGAACGTCCCCTCTCCCGGGGCCAGTTTCGGGGCTTACAGCGCCACGAAGGCGGCAGCGCATCAGCTCGCGCGGGTTGCAAGCCTGGAATTGGCACCTTTTGATATCCGCGTGAATAATCTGGCCCCCGATGCCGTCTTTAGGGGTGGGCAGAGGCGATCCGGGTTGTGGGAAGTTTGTGGCCCTGAAAGGATGAAGGCGAGGGGGCTTGATGAAAAAGGCCTGGAGGATTATTACAGGAACCGTAATCTTTTAAAAATTCAGGTAAGGGCAGACCATGTGGCAAATGGTGTCATTTTTTTTGCGACCCGGCAAACCCCTACCACAGGGGCGACCCTGCCGATCGATGGGGGACTGCCTGACGCAACCCCCAGATAGAGGCTTCTTGAATTTTAGGCCCAAGTGTGGCAGTTTTGGAGAGATATTTTTGATGAGGAGGAATGAATGGAAGTTATTTTAATGGAAGATATTGCTGAACTTGGTAAGATGGGTGATGTGGTCAAGGTAAAGGACGGGTATGGCCGGAATTTTCTCATTCCCAAGAAGAAGGCCATACAGGCAACCACACGCAATCTCAAAAAGCTTCAGCATGAAAAACAGTTGGTACAGCATCGTAGCCAACAGGTTCAGCAGAATGCCATGTCCCTGAAGGACAAGATTTCTTCGATGACGTGCGTGGTTAAGAAGGCCGCGGGAGAAACCGGTAAACTCTTTGGCTCCGTGACAAGTATGGACGTCGAGGCATATTTAAACGAACAGGGGTTGCCCATTGATAAAAAACAGATTCAGCTCGAGGAACCTATCAAGTCGGTGGGGAGTTTTGAGGTTCCCATACGGTTGATGGAAGGGGTGATGGCAACCCTCAAAGTGGAGGTGGAAGCGGAGGAAAAATGACACTCCCGTTGCCAAATCCTCCCACCGAACGTGTACCACCCCACAACGCAGAAGCGGAACAGGCGATTCTGGGTGGGATTTTGCTTGATCCTGATGCCCTTGGGAACGTGATTGAAATCATAGAGCCCCAGGATTTTTATCATGAAGCGCATCAGGCCATCTACCAACAGATATTGGGCCTGTTCGACCGGGGAGACCCCATCGATATTATCACGCTTACTGAGAGCCTCCAGTCCCGCCAACTCCTGGAGCGCTGTGGGGGCGCGGCGTATATTACCGGTCTCACCGACCTTGTGGTGACGTCGGCGAATATCGTTCACTATGCCAAAATTGTCAAGGAAAAGGCCACACTGAGAAGACTGATTCAGGTCACGGGTGATATCTTTTCGAGGTGTTTCGAACTTGATACAGAGGTGGATACCTTTCTGGATGAAGTTGAAAAACAGATCTTCGACATTTCGGAAAATAAGGTTCATCC
>JALTEW010000336.1 GCA_027073795.1 bacterium
TGCTCCCCCGTCGCAGTTCCCCCAAGGGAGATAGCATGGGATACAATCTCAAAATTTGCCTCGTCACGCTTTTCACATAAGACCTTATCCGAAAAATCCCCCGCTATGACCAGGTGAAGATTACCATCCCCCGCATGACCAAAGACATACCCTTTAATGCCAAATTTCTCGATCGTCAGGACCGCATAATCCACCATCTCTGGATACTTTGAAAGAGGAACTGCCGTGTCTAAAATCATAAAATCCTGACCGGGATTGCTCCGTTTGATATATTCATAGGCCTTGTGACGGTTCTCCCAGAGACGATTCCTCTCTTCCCTGCCAACTCCTGCCTCGAACCCGGTGCTTCCGTTATCCTCGCAGATGGCCTCCGCCAGCTTGACATCCTCCCCAAGCGCCATATCACTGGTGCCCGTAAATTCCATGAAAAGGGTGGGAACCTCCTTTAACCCCGCCTGCGCTTCCGCGTTGATGACCCTTACGGTAGAGACGTCTAACAGTTCCAGGGCAGCGGGTCCCAACCCTGACCCCATAATGTCATAAACGGTCTGGGTCGCCTGCTTCACTGTGGGAAAGTTTGCCACGGCTGCGCTGAACCGTTCCGGAATTCCCGCAAGACGAAGAGTTGCCTCTGTCACAACCCCCAACGTTCCCTCGGACCCGATAATTAAATGAACAAGGTCATACCCCGAGGAACTCTTCTGGGCAAAGTTGCCAGTCCGGATAACGTTCCCATTGGCAAGAACCACTGTCAGTTTCGCCACGTTATCCCGCGTCCCTCCATATTTAACAGTACGAACCCCACTGGCATTATTGCCTATCATCCCGCCAATGGTCGCATTGGCACCCGGATCCGGGGCAAAAAACAGCCCGTGCCGACTGAGCACCTTGTTCATGTCCTGGTATTTTACCCCTGCCTGGACATCTACCTGGAAATCCTCTGCACGAATGGCAAGGATCTTATCCATCTGGTCAAAGTCTAAAACGATCCCCCTGTACATGGGGAGTGGATTTCCCTCCAGGCTCGTTCCAACCCCCCAGGGCGTTACAGGAATCCTCCTTCGATTTGCATGGGCTATAATGGCGCTGACCTCTTCGGTTGTCTTCGGCCAGACCACCACGTCTGGGAAATACCCGGCATGGAACGATTCGTCGTGAGAGTGAATTTCAAGATTTGATTCGCCCGTGGAAACCCGGTCTTCTCCTACAAGATCCCTGAGAAATATCTGATCTTCTTCGGTAAAGGATTGGTAATCCATTATTGCCTCCTACTGTTTCTGGATTGGAAATGTTACAGAGCCATGAGGCATAATAACCACGTCTGGATTTTCCCCTGCAAATTCAAACCCCAATTTCAGGGCTTGTTCAGGTGTGGCAGCGGGAATGACTCCTGCGGTCCTGACAAGTTCCGGGGCCATGGAGGAATAGAGGACAATCTTGTATCGCGCTGCCCAGAGGGCTATTCCAAACCCCATGAGCCCGCCGATCGTACAATGGTCTTTAAGGTAGACATACCTATCGGCATTGTCCGTGAAATCGGAAAAGATGCGTGCAAAATCCTCGTTACCCATTCCCTCGCGGCATTCCGCAAACAAGACTATAACGCCGCCCGGTTTCACCGCTCGCGTCACATTGTCCAGTGTTTTGTAAGCCTGGTAAAAATTGATATCCTCAGGATATCCCATGGCGCTGGCAATAACCATGTCCCCCTTTAAATATGTCTCAATCCCGTAAAATTCCTGGACCTTTTTAATCCCATCCTGATGCGCCTCGATTGGATCCCCCGCCACGATAGCGGCAATTTCCTTTTCCCTGTTGATAACCGTATTAACGAGAAAATCGGCCTTTGCCGCCTTCATCACTTCCACCAGGTCCTCGAATAAGGGATTCCCCCATGTCACACCTGAGCAAACACGCGGATTTAACCCCTCTTCAGCCGTTCCAAGGGCGATCTTATGGTTGTTTTGGATCGTATCATACCCGGACGTCC
>JALTEW010000337.1 GCA_027073795.1 bacterium
GCCAGGGAGGGCAGTCTCATGATTGCCGCGGCCATTTTTAGAACGGCAACATTCCGTATCGATCCCTTCTCCACATGAAAGGACACATCTCCTTTATACGTGGAAGGCTCCCCGATGACGCCGCTACCCCGGGCATTTCCGAAAAAATGTCCAGTAAACCTCTCTCTCATCCCGGGCTTCAGGTCCGAAATGAGAGGGGCCATGTCTATATTCTTGATGGAAATCTTCTTACTGACAACCGGCACACCGCTGCTTAAATCCACTTCAATCCTTCCCTGGATGGTACCTCCATACATCTTGGCGGAGAAGGGGTCCAGAATCGCTTCATGTGCGCTTGTTACTATCTTAGCATTAATTTCCTCAACCTCAACCTTCCGGATGATTAGGCGATGAATCTTGGCCTGGATCGTCAGGATTGGCAATGCTGGTAGAGGATTTTTTTGCATTTTGGCCTTATGAGAAGGGGATCTAACGCCCTTCTTTTTTGAATTTGCTGCAGGCGCCTTTTTTGTCTCCCTTTTACCCGATGCCTTTTGGGCAATGCCAAAAAGTCCCATCAGGGTATCGATGTCCATCTTGTTGGAAACGAACTTAAGGCCCCCCCTTGGGGCGGTGCGCAGCTTTTCAATGTCCCCACTGAGCCTGAAATCACTATCCATGACCTTTCCCTCAACATTTTTTAGCTCAAGGGAGTCCTTTTCAAGATCAAGCGTTGTCTTCATATTTAAACTGGCCTCGAAAGGTTGGGTTTTCCCTCCATGCGTCTCAATGCTGACAGACTGAAAGGTCATCCTTTGATCGATTTCCCACGTATTAAACTGTTGGGAAGAAATTTTGAGGTGCAGATTCCCCGTGCCATTTGTAATTTTTATTCCCTTGCCTTTCAGGTAAGGGCTGAGGTCTGGCAGATATAGGGATGAAAGGGTTACATTACCCCACCAAACTTTTTTGGCGAGATCGATCTTCCCCATCGCCTCGACACCAGATTCTTTTCCCCGTTTGATAACCCCCTTCAGGTGGAAGTTAAAGGGCCGATTTAGGGAAAAATCTTTCAACTCAAGTTCCAGAGAGGTCATGGTTGCCTTGTAAGCGGGCGACAATGAACGGTCCACCCACACAATTACCCCGTCCCTAATCTCCATCTTTCCAACTCGGACGGCAAAATCTTTTGGCCCGGGGTCCGCCGCTTTCGCTGCATAGGCGGGGGAAACAAGCGAGAAACCTGTTCCAGTATCTATCCACCCTTCCTCAAAGTTAAAGCCGACCTTTTCAAACTCTTCCTGCCAGTTCAACCTCCCGTTCTTTTCCCTAACCAGGTAAAAATTGGGAGAAGTTATGACAATTTTCTGGATGTCTAATCTCTTTTTCAGAAGGGGAATAAGAGAGAAGGAAAGGGTAACATTCTTGACCTTAACGAGGGCGGCCTTGTCATTCGGGTTGTTTGGTAGCAGGGAAAACCCCTGAACCTCCGCGGAAGAAAACCCGGTGGTAACCGGCCCGAGCTTGACCTTGTGATGCAGGGATGACTCCAGCTTTTCAGATATCAGGGCCGACACCTTTTCCGGGGTCAGATAGGATTTGACCACGAAAAACAGTGCACCAGCACCGATGACAATAATTAAAATGATAATTCCCAAAATAACCAACAACTTCTTCATCTCATATCCCCCTTTATGGTCACATGAAGGATACAGGAAGCCCTATCAAAAAACAACAGTCCAGACACCGTTTCAGCTAATTTGTGTACAAAAGCTTTTTGGTTTTTGAGTAAAATCTAAGGCCTTTTCTTCCAAAGAATCAGAATCTATTTTATGATTTCCCCACTATTTCATCATATAGATCTCGCTTGTCTATCACCCTCCTTGCCTTGAATTCAGTTCTCTCCAGTGTATTAGGTTCCAAAATTTGGACAATTGCCCTGAGCCCTTTCCCTTTCAATTCGCCTTCGAGACTCTTTTTAAGGCGCGGAACAGCTTCCGAACTCG
>JALTEW010000338.1 GCA_027073795.1 bacterium
TTGAGATCCTCAAAGGGGAAACTTATGAGGCCATGCGCAAGGAGCAGATTGCCAAGCGGAAGCGTACGATAGAGCAAGATCTGGTGAACTATCGATTCGAAGATGCAAAACAGCTCATGGTGGAGTCTTGTACGGTTCTTCTCCCGGAAGAAGTAGGCGATATGAATCAATGGTTTCAGTCTGAGCTGGTGCGATTCGCAAGGATGTACCTGCAACAACAAATCGTGCCACTGTTAGAACAACACAATCTCGCAGAGGCTCGTAGATTGTTTGCACAAATCGCCAGTATCATGACAATTGAGGAGTACGAAACTCTTGAAGCCAACTATATGGCAGAACAAGACCAGAATCTTTCTGTTAGCAGTATACAACGAAGACAATTCTCCGAAACAGGCTTTCAGCATAGCGAAGCTCGCAATCCTTTCACCAGGGAAGAGCACTACGCGGAATCTACGCGTAAGAACGTCCAGATCAGCAGGCATATCGATGATCAAAGCAAGACTACGCCCAAGAGAGGCTCCTGGAAAAAGTACGTATTATCGGAAGGGGAGACCCCTGAATTACGAAGGATTAGAGATCTGCGGTATGAAGTTGGGAGGAGGGGAATCGTGCATCTTGTACACTTCACGCAGCTTGAAAACGTACCGCAGATTGTTGAAAGAGGCTTACTGCCGCGAGCCGAGCTCGAAAGAACAGGAATTCCATACGTTTGGAATGATGCTAAGAGGCTTGATAATATGCTGGATGCATCCTCATTGTCGATCAGTTTTCCGAATTATAAGATGTTCTACAAATACCGGGCGGATGACAAAGACAAACAGTGGGTTGTTCTTCTCTTGGACCCATCGATATTGTGGGAGACACACTGCTTCTTTTGTAGAACGAATGCAGCAAGTTCGGAAATGAGAGGTAGGGAGCTATTCAAGAAGAGAGAACTAGAGGAGTTTAAGAGGCTCTTCGAAGTGCTCGATGACGAGCCGTTTAGAAAGCGGACAGGAATACCAGACTGCTATACCACTGACCCTCAAGCAGAGGTGTTGGTCCGCGACAGAGTCCCGCCCAGTAAGATACAAGCAATTGCTGTAGCCGATGATGAGTTGCTAGAGTGGCTAAATTCGATACTCCCCTTTTCAATTCATTGTGTTATAAATAAAAGCTTATTTGAGGCTCGCATGGATCATAGATATTGGGATAGGCAAGACTATGGCGACTAGACCGATCTTTGTGCCCGATAAATCTGGAAGGCTTGCTGTGCGAGAAATGATGGTTCAGTTTATTTGGTCTCCTGGCATGGCTGTGATACAGAAACAGCGAAATGTGACAGCAATACATGAAGCAGCCAGAGAATTCGGTATAGAACGTATCCTAGAGGTATCCACTCGATCCAAGAGTAAACTCGGAATAGCACTAAGCGCTTTCAATCTCACATTGCACTTGAAAGGAGTAGGGACAATATCCGTTGAGTCTGCATTCCAAGGAGGCAAAGTATTCCGCAAAGGCGGACCTTACACCGATCTCTATGCCGCCAATTCCCATAAAGCAAAGCGAGATCCACGATTGAATAACTCAGGCCCACTAGTAGCCTTCAGAATACAGGGGCAATTGTGGCCGCTGGAGCCAAAGACAGCATTTTACGATTGGCTGTACATCACGGCTCTGCAGCAGCATACAGAGCTGGCAAGTGAGCTGCTGGACTACGATGGATTCACTGATATCGAGTTCAATCCTCGTAAGTCATTCAGCACACAGGCGAGATCCTGCGCCTTGTACGTTGCTCTATTGCGATCAGGTAAGCTTGAAGAAGCTCTGACAAGCAAAGAGGAGTTCTTGAGTTGTGCTCGCGTGGCGTACAACCCCCAACGTTTGAAGCTGCCACGGTTATTGTGATAAAGAAGGAAAACTGCTATGATAAGGAACATTTTTAGCATTAGTGGGCTAAGTTCTACTGACGCTTTGGCAGATATCTGGG
>JALTEW010000339.1 GCA_027073795.1 bacterium
CAGCATATCTTCTGTTGTCCTCACCACTACGGGCAGCATAATCACCGCCAGGGAAACAGCCCCGGCGTATCCAGAAAAATGTCCCATGGGGGAAACCATAATGGCATAGACAAACACGCCGACAATGATGGAAGGCGTCCCCATTAATACGTTGGCGGCAAATCGTACAGTTGCAGCAACCTTTGATCTCTCCCCAAACTCCGACAGATACACACCGCCCAATATCCCCAACGGTACCCCCAACAACACGGCCATAAGTGTAATCAGGAGGGTGCCCACAATAGCGTTGGCCAGTCCGCCACCCGTAACACCGGGGGGGGTGGGAAGTTTCGTAAAGAAATCGAGCGAGATGGCGGAAAGTCCCCGGAGGATAACGACCATGAGAATCCACCCCAGGAAGAAAAGGCCAATCAGGGCAGAGAAGGAAGACATACCGACGACAACGGCATTGGAAAGTTTCCGAAGGGTGGCGGGACGTCGTTTCATCACAGGCCTCTCCCCGACCTCCTCCGCATCCGTTTGAGCCAAAGCTGAGAAAGGACCTGCACGCCGATGGTAATGACCAGAAGAATCAGTCCCAGCTCTACAAGGGCACTAAGATAGAGCGGTTCGGAGGCCTCGGTGAACTCGTTTGCCAGGGTCGAGGCGATGCTGTTTGCGCCGGTAAAAAGGGACGCTGAAATCTTGTGGGAATTCCCGATGACAAAGGTCACGGCCATGGTTTCCCCCAAGGCTCGCCCCAGCCCCAAAAACGCCGCGCCGACAATGCCATCGATCCCGTAACGCACGGTAACCTTGCGGGCCACCTCAAAGGTGGTGGACCCCATTCCGTAAGCTGATTCCTTCAGCTGCACGGGCACCATTCGAAAGACGTCGCTGGTAACGGAAGTAATAAAGGGAAGAATCATCAGGGCAAGAATCAGGCCGGCCGTCAGCATCCCGATCCCCATGGGAGGTCCCTTGAAAAAGGGGAGGTTTCCCCCGATCCTTCCTAAAAGTGGCTGGACATGGTCCGCCATATACGGTGCAAAGACAAAAAGTCCCCACATCCCAAAAATGATGCTGGGAATGGCTGCCAGCAGTTCGATCGCGCCGCCCACAACCCGCCCAACTGCGGGAGGGACCAGTTCAACCAGAAAGAGGGAAATGGCCAGGCTCAGGGGAACCGCCAGAATCATGGCAATGGCCGTGGAGACAAGGGTTCCATAGATACTGCTTAAGGCCCCAAAGTCCTGCTTTACAGGATTCCAGGCGCTTGAAAAGATAAATTTAAGACCAAAATGTTTGATAGAAAGCCAGGAAAGATCCGTCAGGGAATAAAACAATCCAATAATCAGAAGAGGTACGACAAGCGCACTCCCAATAGTTACCCATCGGAAGAGATGATCCCCCCCCTTACGGGCCTTTGTAACCTGACCGGTTCCTTCAAGAAAGGGGGGAGCGCCCGAAGGCGCTCCTTGAAAAGGATGGGTGAGAAAAGAACTTATTTCCACAAGGGATTCCCTTTTGTGTCTTTAACGGTTTTTCTCCAGGTGACCTCCACAAGCTGAACAACTTTTTCAGGCATGGGGACATAGTCCAGCTTCATGGCGATCTCCGCGCCGTGCTTATACGCCCAGTCCAAGAAAGAGAGAACGGCCCTGGCTGTCTCCGGTTTTCGCTGGACCTTGTAGATCAGGATGAACGACGCCCCGGTAATGGGCCAACTGTTTTTACCGGGCTGGTTCGTCAGGACCATGTAAAAACCCGGCGCATGCGTCCAGTCGGCATTGGCCGCGGCAGACTGGAAGGTCTTGATGGTAGGGGCCACGAACGTTCCCGCCCTATTCTGCAACAGGACGTAAGCGAGCTTATTCTGAAGCGCATAGGCGTACTCCACGTATCCTATGCCCCCGTTAACCCTCTGAACATAGGCGGAGACACCCTCATTTCCCTTGCCACCAACACCGGTTGGCCAGGAAACAGCCT
>JALTEW010000340.1 GCA_027073795.1 bacterium
TAGGGGCATTAACCGCCCGCTCCACTGAGCTTACCTGTTTGGGGGTTAAAACTGTTTCATCATTGCGTATAATAGCTAAATGCTCCCCTGTACTGGGGTAATAACCATCATGGTGTTTGGGTATCCAAGAGGGGACATTATAGCCAGTGTGATGGCTAATATCGAAAGTGCTTGAATATGTCCCAACCCTTCCCCCACTCGCACCACTCAAAGTGCTCGATATTTGGCTTGAAATAATTCCTGCTGCTTGTCCCCCCAGAATTTTATTGGCAATTCGGTCTATATGCCCTTTCAGGCTAATATCAATTTTAGGATCAACGGCATTGAGTTCCTTTAACTTATCCTTCATGAGCTGGATCTGCTCTGCAGAGGTCTGTCCCGCTGACCCAACTTTTGCAAATGCAGTCCATGCTCTATGACTCCAGGATTCAACGGCGCTAAAATTATTAATCGCTTCTTTTAACCCATTAGCCAAATCTTGCCCCGCTGCCGTGGCTGTTGCATCTACTCGCCCCTTTAATTCCGTCAACCGATCCCTTAATGCTGCTCCCGCGCCCGTTGCCCCCCTCAAAAGCTCAATTTGTCCTCCCAATGCATTGCTAAACTGTCTGGCCGCGTTCATGTCGGCTTCATAGTTAATTTTTTGGTCATTCTGAACAGCAGCAAATTCTGCCGCCGCTTTTGTAAGAGCAGGATATAACTGAGCTAATCTTTCTGCTCCCGCAATTGACCAGGCATGTCCAAAACCGGATGTCATTTCCTTCAGGGTTCCGCCAAGATCAAGCCCGGAATAATATCCTTCGTATCCGCTAAGTTTCTCATTCCATGATTTGCGATGAGTCATACCAAAGCCAATAGCCGCCATTCCTAAGGGAAGTATCGCACCTAACCCTAATGCAGATGCTGTTGAAAGCCCCGCCGCTGTTGCTCCTGCGGCTGTAGTTCCGCCTGCCACTGCTGTAGCACCTGGTGCCGCCATATAACCAACTTCAGGCGCATAAAAGGCCGCTGGAAGACCCCCACCAAGCCCAAGCAAACCAGCCACACCCGGAATCTTAGAAAGCAGAGGGACAACACCCGGTATCTTCTTAATTAGCCCTGCGATAGAAGCACCCCCCGCCACGGTTGACAAAGCTCCGCCCCCGCCAATATTTAAAGAAAATCCCTTACCAAACATCCCAAAAAATGTTTTAACCAGGCTGTTAGCCAGCATGTCTGCAATCGCCCTCAAAAAGATTGCCTTCATGTCATTCCAGATACCCTTCCAAAAATCTTTCAACGATTTCAAATGACCTTCAAAGGCATTAAAAAAGTAGTCTGAGAAGTCTTTTTGGAGGGTTTGTGCTGTGTTGCGTCCTACCTCTAACCAAATCATCGAGTCGGTCTTAAACTGATGTGTTGCGTCCTTCCAACCCAGTTTAAATGCCTGAACTGCACTAATATTATTTTGTTTGGCTATTGCATTGATATGCTGCCATGCCTCTCTTAATTGTTTCTCGGTAGTATTGGCATTGTTGACAACCCCCACCCAGTAAGCTAAATCATGCTCATGCGTCTCCTCCAAGGATTTCTTATGCGCCGCTTTGATCTTTCCCTGGTATTTGATTTGCATCAGCGCGGAGGTTTCCGCCAGCGGGTCCAGGGTGTCGAAATAGGCTTTGTTCGCGTTGAACGCTCCCGCCAGATCCACTTTGATACTATCGTAAACATCTTTGTGTTCCTTTTTAATCCCCGACATGCTTATAGCAGTTTCATCTGTAATTCTGCTCCATATATCTTCGTTTTTGTCTCTCATACTGGTTAAAGCAATATTCCACCCCTCACTTATATTATCGAACTGAGAAGCGGTTGCCTCCGAAATAGATTTTGCCTCTTTGATCACCTCGGACGCAAAATTCTTAACTGTTTTTTTCGCCTTTGTGATATTCTTGCTAAAGGTTGCAGTTTTCTCTGATGCTGTTGTGGACCGTCGAATAAAATCCAGCAGGGCGGGATTTTGCTGTTCCTTGATCACTTTTGCTTGGTCAGCAATTTTCTTCTTCAGGGCGTCCGCCACCCTATGAAGTGCAGCCCCCTGTTTGCCCGCATTCGCCATATCCCTAATATTTTGGCGATAATCATCATCCATCCCTTGCATGGTGGCGCCCAGGAGATCATAGGCCCTCTGAAGATTCTTAACCTTATCCCCCATGAATGGAATGTATTTCCCAACCGCAATGAACGCACCCAACATTTTTTGTGCCGCGAATACAATCGCCTTGCCCACGCGATTAAAAACATTCTGCATAATGTTCCAGGCGGTTCTAACGATTTCGACCGCATCGACAATGCCGGCAAAGGCATCGATCGTGGCGCTGGCGAATCGCAGAATATTATTTTGCACGGAATTAATAATTTTCTTCGAAGCCGTCATCTGTTGGAGATTATCCGACCATCCGCTGAAAAGCGCCGTCAGCACCCATAGCAAGGGTTTCATGCCTTCCGCGACAAACCGCCCTAATTTTTCTTTGACATCCCCAAAAGCATTTCCCATTTGTTTTAACGTCCCTGAATACGTCTTCGCGTCCGCCTCTGCCACGCGAAAGCCGCGCGCGGCGAAATCCATGACAATTTGTAACTGTTTAGTCTTGTCCGTGGTTTGTCGCAGGGCGGGGATGTAGCGGCGAAGCATTGTAAAATCCCCCTGCATGGCCATCGCCACATATTGCGCCATGGAATTCACGTTCCGCCCCGTGGCGGCCGCCAAGCCGACGGTCATACGCGCTGCTTCCTCCAACCGCGGTCCGGTAACGCCCAAGCTCTTTTCCAGGGCCATAAGTTGCAGAACCTCTTCATCGCCATATTTCGTAACCCGTTGAATCGAGGCCGCATAGGTCTTTAGCCCCTGCATACGTCTCTGCGTGTATTCCCCGGAGGCCCGCAGGGCGGCCGCCAGGGTATGTTCTGCCCTCTCTTGCTTTGCATAGGCTGCCGTTAGGTCTTTCACGACGCGTATGCCGGCATAAATCGCGGCGCCCACAGCCGCGATGGCCGCCGTAGCGCCAACTGCGTAGCTCTTCCAGTGCCGTTTCAGCTTATTCACCGCGCCGCTCCAGGCCTTTTCCATCTTGCCTGCTTGGTGGGTTCCGGCGCTGACATGCTTTTTAAGGCGATCGAAAGCCTTATCGGTGGTCATCCCAAATTTCTTGACAACCGCCGTGCCTTTGTCGTCGACCTGCAAGGTTACATAGATTTTAGAGCCAGCCATTATTTCCTCGCTTCGCTCGGAGGTTCTAAGTTCTGTGTTCTATGTTCAATGTTGAACTTTGAACATTGAACGTTGAACTTTTATTTTGCATCCCATTCAACTTTTCCCCTCAATTTATCCCTTACTAAACCCCTCGGCTCTTCGAAAAACGCGTTAAAACGCAAATTTCGAGGCCGTTTTGTCTCACGCAAAGACACAAAGCCGCAAAGATTTTTTGTTTTTATGTTTTCTTTGTGTTCTTGGCGGCTTGGCGTGATATTCACGTTTTTTCCTTTGGTTTTTCATGTTCGTTCAGGACCTCATGTATCATGATCAGTTTCTCCAGGAATTCCCGCGCCTCTGCCCGCGTCATGGTCAACCCCAGTATTTGGAAAACCAATGGCAGGGCGTGAAAGTCATAGACAAAACGGGTATTGATAAGCTGATAGACCTCCCACGCTTCCCGGTTCGCCTCGGAAAGCGGGGGGAGGGGGCAATGCTCACAATCCGGCTCGATCCCGTCCGTCTCATATATTTCCTCACACCGTTCACAATTAACCTCCGGATAATCCAGGCGGAACTTGAGAAAATTCTCTAAGTTCCGCTTTTCTCGTTTTTTTGATCACCCGCCAACCCAGAAATATTTGTCTCATCACACGCAGTAATGATATCGATCTTTGTGACGCCCGGCAGCTTCAGTTTATTTTCCCGCGTGCAGGGAACATCCTTTTTTGTCACAGGAGAATGAACATCATCCCAACCCGTTATGCACCAATCCAGGATATCCTCATTGATGGCATCCTCATCCCGTTCGTAAAGCCATTCCCCGGTCCGGAAATTCTTGATCTTTTTTGTATGCTTCTTCTGAATCCGCTTCAGCGCCTCGGAGCTTAGCCGGCGCAGATAAAACTTCGAACTACCAAATATCTTGGTAAACGATTCGTTTTCCTCAACAATCTCTATAAAATCAGCCATATTCAACCTCCCTTCAGTCGATGGTTCTAAGTTCTATGTTCTATGTTCAACGTTAAACCTTGAACGTTGAACTGTTTTCTATGCCAGCGGGCTCGTGTTACGTTCATTGGTCACATCAATCTGGAATGGATTTGTGATTCCTGTCATGCCGGTTGGTGCGGTATCGGTACCCAGGACCTTGAAGGTTAACTCCAAGGGGATCTTGCCCGGGCCGGAGATGGCATTGTCCGGATCCACAACCTTGAGGTGCGGCATGGAGATTTTGAAATCATAATAATAGCTCGTCGCCACACATTCCCATGTAACCCCACCATCCACCACAGTTTCGCCAAGAGTAGTCGGCCAAGTTGGTTCTGCCGCATCAGACGTCCCCTCAACTGTAGCTTTATAGTAATATCCATTTGCTGATGTTGGAGAAACACAATCATTCACTGCATAGGCAGTAGAAGCAACCCAAACTGCAGGGGCGGTCGGGGTATCAATGAGGGACCCCCGAAAATAGATCTCCCCTTTTTTGCTCGTGAAGGCATCCCAATCCGCGAAAAAAGCATCATTCGTGTCGTTGTAGCGCGGGAATCGCAGGGTTAAGGTAATCTCTGGAAAGCCATCGCCGTATGGCTCATCCACCGTCCCGTCGCCGCCTGGATAGGCCTCCGCGCCCATGGGACGATCAAATGAAAACTCAAACTCAGTGGGATAGACCGCGTCGCCGGAACCGAGCCTGGCCCCGCTTTGGTCATTGATGTAGAAATGGGCATTCCCGTTGAAAATGACTCGATTGCCCTTGTCAGGGTAGGTTACAGACGCGATAGTAGTCGTGGTGTTCACGCTGGATGCGAGCTCCAGCTTGTTGGCAATAGCTTCCAATGCGATCTTTATTGGAGCATTCATAGACCCGGAAAGCGTGAATTTGTGCAGCTTAACGCTGGGATATTCAAAGATCTTGTCCGATTTTTTCTTCATGGCAATGGTGGCAAATTTCCCATCATTATCCGTATCCAGAGTGAGCGAATTAATATACGCAAGCGTGCTGGGAACGGCAAGCGAAGGCGTGCCGGCCGCGCCGGTAATGAGTGCCAAGGCCACATCCCAGCCCTGGTAACGCATGTATCCCTCAATGCTGCCAGTTACCTCCGTTTTCCCCTTGTCTGTGCGCTGAATAAACGCCAGACCGGCGGAATCATCCTCGATATGCTCCAGGGTCTGGCGCAGGCTTTCACTCAGAATTAACAATCCATCATCCGCGCCGCAGGCGACTGCCGTCCCCCAGGTGCTGGCCTTTTTCAGGCCGATGACAACTTCTCTTCCAGTTATACTACTCATAATATGTTCTCCTTTTTGCCTTCGCTAACATTCAGGCGTTCTATGTTCTATGTTCTAAGTTTTATTTTTTAACGTTGAACGTTGAACTTTGAACTTTGAACTTTTCTTTTCCGCCTTTTCAAGCAATCCAGCATCGATGTAGAGCCGCGCAGTATCATCATTCATCTCAATTGGCTCATTGGCCGGCAACCATCCAAGAACTGGGTGAAATGTGCCTTTTAATTTACTTTTATAAATTACCTTCATGGGTTCACCTCCAGTTTCTGATAGCGATAGGTTAATTTGCGTCGTATCAGGGAAAGATCCCCGCCGATCAGCCATTCCACGCGGCCTTCCGATTGCGGAAGAGCAATCTCCATCCCGGAGATAGATAGAAGGTTGTCATATAACACGGAATGAATGTCGTCACAGATGTCGAAAATCCCCACGACCTGGGGCAAGTCCTGCCCGATCAGTGAGATATCGTCCTGATACAGCTTCTGATATACGAGCAGATCCACCAGGTAATCTTTCTCCCAATCCTGGCCTTCCTCGATGAGAAGTGCGACATCGCCGTCTTTGATCCCGATGGCGGGCAAATCAATGGAAGTGGGAAACTGATTTTCATCTGCCGTGATAAAAATGTCGGCGTCCGCCACGTAACTGAGCGTGGCACTGGTTCGAAGGGCAGATTGAATCGCCTGTAATAGCTCCTTCATATCCGCTCGCCTCGCATCTTGCGCTCAAATTTGTTCCTGATTTCGCGGGAGATGGCACCTTCACCGCCCTTCTTGAGCAGCACATGCCCCATGATATCCCGCGCCGGCACCCGCGCGCCGGTCGTGGCCTTGCGCAGGTGGATGCCCATACGATGTAGACGGGATCGCATTCCGGGGGAGTAAGTCCAATAATAGCCGTGCGCGCTTTTTTCCGCGATCTTCGCCTGCCACGCAGTACCTTCCGAAACCGCCAAAAATCCGACATCCGCTGTAAGATTTTTCCAGTCAGACTTATAAATGATGCCGCGCCATAGAGATGATAGAGGCGCGCGGCGTGTTTGCCGGTATCCCCTTGGACGATTGCGCAGAACGGAACGGGGAGCTAACCCAAGCTCACCGCGTTTTAGGCCCTGCGAGGCATCCCGCCGTAACTGATAGGCAGTGCGCGTAACGGCAAGGGAAGCGGCCTTTTTGAGCTGCTTCTCTTCCTGTTCCATCAGCTTCGATGCTTTTTGTAATTGCCGAAATGCTA
>JALTEW010000341.1 GCA_027073795.1 bacterium
TTGAAGGGTTTTCATGATAAGAAGTTTTTCCACATCTCTTACAGACTGACCGGCAGAAATGTTCAAATCTTTGACGCCCTGACGAGAAACACCGCTTCCTTCAAGAATAATATCATTGGCCTCTATTACCTGCCCCCGGCTCATCAAAACTGCCCGCTCCATAACATTTTCAAGTTCCCTTACATTACCCGGCCAGGCATAGTTTTTCAGTTTCCTCAAAGCCGAATTAGAAAGTGAAGTTATGAAACGGTTCTCCTCCTCCGCGTATTTTCTCAAAAAGTGTTGCGCCAGCAGATCGATATCCTCTTGCCTCTCCCTCAGGGAAGGAACCCTGATATTAATGACATTCAACCGGTAAAAGAGGTCTTCGCGAAAGGTGTTTTCCTTTACCATTTGCCTGAGATCGGCGTTGGTAGTGGCAAGAACCCGCACATCCACAGGAACAGGAGCTTTCCCTCCAACACGGTCAATCTCGAATTCCTGTAAAACCCTCAACAGTTTTGCCTGAAGGGGCTTTGGCAATTCTCCGATTTCATCCAGGAGCAGGGTTCCTTTGTTTGCCAGCTCGAACTTTCCCGTTTTCTGCACGCTTGCACCTGTAAAGGCTCCCCGTTCATGTCCGAACATCTCGCTTTCCAGGAGATTTTCAGGAATGGCTGCGCAGTTTACGGCAACAAACGGGAGGGACTGGCGGGGACTTTTAAAATGGATATACCGCGCGATGAGCTCCTTGCCTGTGCCGCTTTCTCCCCAGATAAGCACGGTACAACGGCTTGAGGCCACGCTGTCACAAAAGGCTATCATCTCCCGAAAAACAGGCGCTCTACCTACGAGCTCCCTTTCAAACCCCTCGGGATTCGCAATGACGGAAGGCCTTGACGGGGATGGAGGAAGGGCATTTTCAACAACCTTCTGAAGGTCATCCAGGGAAAAGGGCTTTAAAATATAGTCCACGGCGCCACGCTTCATGGCATCAACGGCATCTTCAATCGTTCCATAAGCCGTAATGACGATGACGGGCACACCAGAAATCTTACGTATCTCTGAAAGAACCTCTATACCGCTCATGTCTTCCATCTTCACGTCCGTTATCACGAGATCTGCGGGGGATCTCTTGAAGGATACAAGCCCTTCCCTTCCGCCAGACGCCAGCGCAACCTCCCACCCCGCGCGTTTCAAGGCCTCTTTGAGGGCAGCCCTCATATTCGGATCGTCATCAATAACCAGAATCTGTCCCGTTTCTCTCATCCTTTATCCCTCTATTATTATCATTTTGGGGGATTTTCCCTTTACAACCAGGCAGGTAAATCTTGAAGGTACTTCCAGCTCCCAAACGGCTCTCCACATCGATCAATCCCCCATGCTGGTCCACAATCGTTTGAACGATGGCCAATCCCAACCCCGTTCCCTTGCGTTTCGTGCTGTAAAAGGGGGCAAAAATCTTTTTCAGAACTTCAGGGGGCATCCCTTCCCCCGTATCCTGGATGGATACCTTGATAAAACAAACCTGGTCACGACCGCAAGCTGTAACAAATGGATCTTTTTCAGGCAGCGTGAACCGTTTCTCCTCCTCAACCCTCATTTCAAGTGTCCCCCCTGAAGGCATGGCCTGGATTGCGTTCAGCACAAGGTTCAGAAACACCTGCCAGATCAGTTCCCGGTCAACCACAAGGTCCACCCCGATAGCTTCTTCAAATTTCTGGCGGAATACAATAGACGACTGTGTCAGAATGGGACGAATAAATTGTGAAAACTCTTCCAGAAAGGGGAATAGAGGCACCCGCTTGATGTTGGGTTTGTGGGGCCGCGTGAATTGAAGCAGGTTCGAAATGATGTGATCCATGGTCTTGACCGAGGTAAGAATATGGTTGCAGAGGGTCTGCTTCTCCGCGTGCCCGGCAAGGTCCCTTTTCAGCACGGAAGCAAACAATTCAATGCTTCCAAGGGGGTTGCGTATTTCATGTGCCACGTGCATAGCCATCTCTCCCATCTCTGCCAATCTGTCCTTCCGGGCCAGTTGGCGCTCGAGACGCTTCAGCTGGGTACGATCCTGGAGGATGAAAATAGAACCAATCGTACGCGACTTCTTATCCCGCAGAAGGGAACGCCATACACCCACTGTCTGATAGCTGTCATCCTTCCGAAATGCCTGAGTCTCCACGATAGGATGCTGATCGGGGGGGAGAGCGTCAAGAAAAAGGGAAGCCCAGGAATAATCCGAAAGCAATGTGTCGAGAGACTTCCCAATGGCCCGTTCCACAGGGATTTGAAACATCTCGCTCGCTACCCGGTTAAACAGGGAAACCTTCCCCCGATGGTCACACACAAAAATCCCCACATCCAGGCTTTCAAGGATATTCCTCAAATAATTAGCAAGCTGCTCTTTCTCTCTGAGGTTTTTCGCCAGCGCCTCATTTTTCTGTTTAAGTTCAGCATTCAGAATATCCACCTGTTTTTCAAGTTCATGATAAGACATCTCCAGACTTCGTGTCGCTTCCGTAAAGGATTTGAAAGCGGACTGAAGAAGCTCAGCATGGTTCAGGGGGATATCCGGCAGTGACATTTCCGCGCCCACCATCAGTTTGTCTCCTTTTGAGATTCCTTGAATTCGCCTGCATGCTGTACAAACCACCCGAGGGTTGTCTTAAGGTCTTCAGCGTTTCGCTTCCAGAACGGATCTGAACCCTGGGTACCCAAAGTATCATAAGCACCTGTGACTCCCTTGATGTCTTGCTGTTGCCTATACAGCTCACCCAGACGATACAGGGCCCAGTCTTTCTGTTCTCCCTTGGGAGCCTGCTTGACGAATGCCTGGAGGGCAGTTTTTGCCTTTCCTTTTTTCCCTTCCAGAAAAAGCAACTCCGCCAGTTGCAACCTGATTTGCCGACGCAACCACGCAATCTCAGACGAGACCGACTCCCTGATTCCACTTAGTGCTTTTTCAGCCGAGGCAAAGACCTCCCTCGCCTTGAAATACCTTTTTTGTCGCACCAGACAAAACCCTACCTTGTAAAGGATATACCCCTGTTGCACCTTGTTGAACTTCCCCTTGAGAGATTTCAGGTAGGCCTGTTCTGCCAAGACGAACTTCCCGCTTTGAAGACAGGTGTCACCCAACATCCGGAGAAAAACATACCGGCCGGGAAAACGCGGAAATGTTCTAAGATACCATTCAAGGAGGGTTATGGCATGTCCTTCTTTGTCTCTCACATTCAGAGACTTAATGTGGGTCGCGAGCATCTTTTCTGCCATTTTTTTCTCTGACATTCCATGCACGTTTGCCAGCAACTTCTTGAGGGAGAGCTCTATCAGTGAATCCAACTGCTTGTGTTCCAGCCCCATGAGGGCACTCTGCATTAAAGCCAATACCTTCATCCGCTTCTTTGCCTTCGGGTACCTTTTCAGAAGCGCAAGGGACAGGGCAATCGTTTTTTTCTCATCCCCTTTAGAGAGGGTAAGGAAGGCTTCATCATAATCATAAAACACCCGCATTTCAGGCCGGAGGCTGTTTCTGTCAATGCTCCTCAAGGTCTTTTCAGCAGGGGCTAAATCCCCCTTCCTAAGATAACACTCCACGGTCTGCATTATCAGGGGAGGATTTTTCTCAAGGCCTGCCCTGAGATAGCGCTTATATATCTTGATACAGCCCTCGAAACGTTTTTTTCGGGAATCCTTCACAATCAGGTTATAAAAGGCCTGGTTCAGAAGTTTTCTTGCTTCCCCGGCTTCTAACGCGTTAGGATAGGTCTGTACCAACTTCAGCAAAACCGGGATAGCCTTTTCAGGTTTTTCTCCAAGAAGAAACTTTCCTTTACCCAGAAGGGCCTTTTTGAGAACAAAGGGATCCTTCTGGCCTTTTAGAATAGATTCGTAGGCTCGCAGAGGAAACTCATAGGGATCTATCCCATATTGAAAACCTTTATATTTAATCCCAGGGTGAGTTTTAGACAATTCAGCCATAGTTATAACACTCTGAGCAGCCTCGTGAGACCCGGGATATTGGGCCAGTATCCTTGAATAAACCTTCAATGCCTCCTTAAATTTCCCTTGTCTTTTATAAAGTTCCGCAATTTTGTACATCAGTTCCGCACCCTCTTTCCTGGAGGAAAAAAGATTCAGCGCCATGAACAAAAGTTCAAAGGCGCGATCGGTATTCCCGTTCCTCTCGAAGAGTGCCGCCATGTTTTCCAGTGTTTTAAGGTCGGTCGAGGTCGCACGCGGCCAGCGTTTCATGGCTGACTGGTAGACCTCTACCGCTCGCTGGATATCCCCCTGATAATAGAGGGTGTCTCCCAGAAAATACGTCGCGTCCCGTGAATACTTCCCCTGCTGGAACCGTTTAAGGTAATCTCGGAACGTCTTCTCCGCAGCCTTGAACGCCTGTTGCTCTATCTGCAATTTTCCTATACGTATGAGGGCCTTTTCCTCCTCCGGGGAACCGGGAAATTTCTCAACGATACGCTGATAGGCGTCGATGGCCTGGTTGTAAAAACTCAGGGCGGTGTATTGCTTTCCAAGATCCCGCAGGGCCAAGAGTGACCATGGCGCATCTGGGAATTTTCTCAAAATATCTTCGTAGTCCTCTGTAACCTTCAGTATTTTCTTTTTACGCTTTTTTTCCAGGAAAAACTCGGACTTCACCCAGTAAAAGGCGCTTTCCTCACCTTCTTTTGATTCGGGGGATTTTTCCAACACCTCCTTGAACATCTTCGCCGCCCGGGTATAATCCTTTGCTTCCCACACCTTTTTCGCTTTGTTGAAGAGGGCCTTCACCGAGGGGTCCTTTGAGGGAGGAAGGGTAGACGTTAGAAGATGCGAGGACTGAACCGGTTTGGCTGAAATGGCAGGCTTTTCGGGGATGGCAGCTGTTTTATTCTTTTCTTCTTGTGCCTTCTCCTTCCTCTCCGTTTTACCAACTTTCGTTACTTTCTTCTCAGCTTTCTGGGGTACTCTCTGTGTGGACCCCCTCACGGATTTTTTTACAAATGCTCTTCCCCCTGATTGTTTCATTTTAACAGGCCTAACGGGTAAAGAAGGCCTTCCTTTTTTTGTATGTGGAACTTCCTCTATCTTCTTCACTCTTGTCTTTCTCGCCTTCCTTAGACTCACCACAACCTGGGGAGGGGTCCGACGTTGATACTTTACGTACTCGACATTTGGGCTTTTAAGATGAATTTTTACCTTGATTCCTTTGGGAAGGCCGGAAACATGAATCCCTTTAACAAGCCCATTAGGTCCAGGAAGCTGTTTTTTCAGGTTTCCCACCCGGGCACCTGGAAAAAGCAGAATCAGGGTTTTCCTGTTAAGAATGGCCCCCGATTGATGGGGAGCACCCCCTTTGAAAAGGAACCTTAACCGCACAAATTTTGATGTATCATTTACCACTATCCTGGTCAGAATTGCATGCGCGGCCGCATAAGCGCGCGCAGGAGGGCTTCCTCCAAGGAAAAGAAAAAGTCCAATCAGGCATGCACACAGGTAAGTCTTATGGTTTCTACTATACACCATATCCAGTGTAAAAGAACGCAAAAACTATTCCACTTAAAAATTACTAAAAAGGCTTCTTTTTAAGGGTTTTTTAAAGAGAACACGTCAATTTTTTGACAAAGCAGTTGGAGGATAATCGCTCTCATCTGCAGGTTCAAGGCCTATTTTTCTCTTTTTCATCTTTTCCACAAGGGTTGTCCGATTCATCCCTAACATCTTCGCGGCACGGTTTTTAACCCAACGGGCCTTTTTCAAGGCATGGAGAATTAATTCTTTTTCATATTCACTGACAGCCGTATTAAATCGAATGCCATTTTCCAAAACCTTTTGGGGCGAGAAATCCATTCTAACTGAGGGATCAAATATCTTATCCGGGAGGTCTTCTTCGACTATCATGCCTTCTCCCTTCAGGACAACCAGACGCTCAACAAGGTTTTCCAGCTCACGAATGTTTCCCGGCCAGGTATATTTTGTAAAATACTCGAGGACCTCATCCGTGATTCCCTCAATCTTGGAGCCATTCTTCGAATTGAACCTTTCCAGAAAATATCTTGTCAAAAGCGGGATATCCTCCTTGCGTTCCCTCAACGGTGGCAGTTCTATGGGGATAACGTTCAGGCGATAATAAAGGTCTTCCCTGAAGCGGTTTTCCCTGATCGCCTTTTCAAGATCCCGGTGGGTCGCGGCTATAATCCTGATATCCACGGGGATTGATCGGATACCTCCAACCCGCTCGATTTCATGCTCCTGAAGAACCCGAAGGATTTTTACCTGAAGGGCAGGGCTCATATCACCGATCTCATCAAGAAAGATGGTTCCCCCATTAGCGAGTTCAAAACGCCCAATCCGGGTGTGAAGGGCCCCGGTAAAGGCCCCTTTCTCGTGACCAAACAGTTCGCTCTCTAACAGGTCTTCAGGGATGGCCCCGCAATTGACAGGGATCAGGGGATATGCCCGCCGGCTGCTCAACTCGTGAATGGCCCTCGCGGTGAGTTCTTTCCCCGTGCCGCTTTCCCCATAAATCAGAACCGTACTGTTTGTCTTGGCAACCCTTTGAATCAACCCAAATACCCTCTGCATAGGCTTGCTCTTGCCCAGCATGCCTCCCAGACCCTCGGGAGTCTTGCCTGTTTCCTCATCGACACGGCTGTAGGCTACCTCTGAGCAAGCCTGGTGTAAAACCCTTCGCAGGGATGTAAGCCTCAAGGGTTTTTTGATGTAGTCGAATGCCCCCAGTTTCATTGCCTTGACCGC
>JALTEW010000342.1 GCA_027073795.1 bacterium
CATCGCATGAAAGAGGTAACCATCATTCATGGCATTGGAACGGGGCGGCTGCGAAAAGCGATTCACGAGTATCTTTCCAGTCATGAGGGTATCAAGGCGTTTTCAGACGGGGATATTCAAAGGGGTGGGCGTGGAATTACCGTGGTTCAGCTTTCTTGACAGGGAACACAATGACTGATTACCGGCGCGTGATTGAGACTATCAAAGATCGATTGGATATTGTCGCGCTTGTTTCTGAGCGCGTGCCACTGAAGCGCAGGGGACGCAACTGGGTGGGGTTGTGCCCCTTTCACGCGGAAAAAACCCCCTCGTTTACGGTCAGTCCGGAAAAGCAGATGTTTTATTGTTTCGGTTGCGGTGCCGGAGGGGATGCCATTACCTTCTGGATGAAGATAGAAAACCTCGATTTTGCCGATGCCGTGAAGGACCTTGCCGACCGGCTCGGAATCGAGATACCCAAAAAAGTCGCCCGGGGACCCTCCAAGTGGGAAGCCTACCATGAAATCAATCGAACCGTGCAGGAGTATTTTCACAAGATTCTCACCGCCGAAGAACGGGGCAGGATAGCCCGCTCGTACCTGAAGAAACGGGGGCTTTCTCTCGATACAATCGAGGCCTTCGAACTGGGATTTGCCCCGGATTCCTATGGCTTGAAGGACTACCTGGAAAAGAAGGGACACCATCCACAGGATGCGGTACCCATTGGGCTTTTGAAGAAAACGGACACCGAAACGTATGTGCCAGTTTTTCGCAACCGTATCATGTTTCCCATCGTTGACGAACGGGGAAGGTCGGTAGGGTTCGGTGGGCGCGTGTTGGGAGACAGGTTGCCGAAATATCTCAATACACCGGACTCCATGATCTTTCAGAAGGGAAGGCTCTTTTATGGGGAGGCCCAGACAAGGCGCGAAATCTCCAAGCAACGCCTTGCCATCCTGGTGGAAGGTTACCTGGACCTCATTTCCCTCTACCAGTTGGGGATTAAAAATGGAATTGCCGCCCTTGGGACGGCCTTCACCGACTTCCACGCCAATCGGCTGAAACGGTGGGCCGAAAGGGTGGTTCTACTCTTTGACGGGGATGAGGCAGGGCATAAGGCCTCGAGCCGGGCGCTTGAAAAGCTGACGCGCGCCGGGCTGGTGGCCATGCAAGGTGTATTGCCCGAGGGGAAAGATCCGGGCGATTATTTAACCCCACCGAACGGGAATGCCTTAAAGGGGGTGATCGACCGTGCTGAAGACGCAATCCTTTACAGGATTCAACGGGCCTCTGAAAGAAAAGATGGGCGTGAGGGAATTCAGGATCAAGAAAGACTTATCAAGGAAAGCCTGAGGTTTCTTGGACTGATTCCGGATTCTGTCCGCCTTGATCTGTATGTAAAGAAGGCAGAAGAGATATTGGGGTTGAAAAAAGAAATTTTATATAATATAATTAAAAATTCCGAAAGAAATAGCAATTTGTTGAAGGTAGGGGGAAAAACGGCGCGGGGGGGGGAATCTTTGACACTGCGGCGCGCGCGCCGCCCTTTCTTACCCGGGAAACGGATGGAGGACCCGGAGGAAGTTGTCTTGACATCTTTGATACAGCGTCCGGACTTATCGGATGTTATGATAGAGGAGGGTGCCCTGAACCTGTTCAGCAATCCAGTTCTCAAGTCTCTGGGAAAGGTGATTCTGGAGGAGATTCGGGACCGGGGAGAGATTAGCGAGTCTGCCTTGATGCAGCGCCTGGATGAAAAGGAAAAGGCGCAGTTCTCGCGTCTTATGGTCAACGAGGTTCGAATGACCGATGAACAGGCCAGAAGGGCCTTTTTTGATGGGTTGAACCGCCTGCACACAAGAAATCTCAAGGTGGAGATTGCGGAACTGGACAGGCAAATTCGGGAGCTGGAAAAATCCGGAGATTTTGAACAGACCATAACCCTGCTTAAGCGCCGCGAGGCGGTAAAAAAATCTTATCATCACGTTTTAAATTCAAATCATAAGTCGAGGTGAGGGTGCCGATGGAAAAGCAAAAGGTTGATGAGGTTAAAAAATTAATCTCGATTGGCAAGGAAAAGGGCTTTTTAACCTTTGACGAGGTTAATGATTTGTTACCTTCCGATGTTTACTCGACCGAACAGATAGATGAACTGCTGATGATGTTTGGGGAGATGGACATCGAGGTAGTGGACAGTAAGCAAAACATCAAGATCACCAAGAAAGATACCACCCAGGACGAGCAATTAGAGCGTATCCTTGATAGTGACTTCCGCAGTACCGATCCCGTTCGACTCTACCTTCGGGAAATGGGAGCGGTTGCCCTTCTCTCCCGTGACGGGGAGATTGCCGTTGCCCGGCAGATTGAGGAAGGAAAGAGTCTCGTTAGAAAAACCGCCCTTGCAACCTATGTGGCCGTGCAGGAAGCCCTGATATTAGGGGAGAGGCTGGAAAGAGAGCCGCTGGACATCCGGGAGGTGACCAACCTGATCGACGAAGATGAGACGGAACCGGAGGTTAAGGAAGCGGTCCGAAAAAAGATCTTGAAGTATGTCAATCAACTTCGCAAGTATGACCGTGATATGGAAATGCTCTATGTGGAGGAGCATGAAATCCTGAAAAAGGGCCAGCCTGTAAAACCTGTTCGGACGAAAATCCGCCGCAAGAAAAACTCTATGTACCGTATTATCGAACACATGGATTTGAAATATGACGTGATCCAGAGGATTGTGAGGAGGTTACAGGAATATTATCGGCAACTCGTGAAAGAGGAGAAAAGCCTGATTCCCTACGAGGCTCGCCTGATCATGTCTCCTCAAAAGATGATTCAGGATTTCTACCGTTTCGACAATGACCCAGAAAAATTTAAGTCCTTTCTGGCGCGTAAAAAACTGGTCCCGGAGGAGTTTGAAACCATCAAAAGGGACGCCAGAGGTATCCTTCAGAGAGTGCGGGAGATAGAGCGTGAGACCGGTTGCCGTTCCAGCCAATTGAAAGAGGTCATTGAGGCTATCCGCAGGGGAGAAAAACAGGCCAATGAAGGAAAGGACACCCTGATCCGTGCGAATCTCAGGCTCGTGGTAAGCATCGCGAAGAAATATACCAATCGTGGACTGCAATTCCTTGACCTGATTCAGGAAGGGAACATTGGCTTGATGAAGGCAGTGGAGAAGTTTGAGTACCAGCGGGGGTATAAGTTCAGTACCTACGCCACCTGGTGGATCCGTCAGGCCATCACACGTGCCATCGCCGACCAGGCAAGGACCATCCGGATTCCCGTTCACATGATTGAAACTATCAACAAGATTGTTCGGGTATCCCGTGCACTGGTTCAGGAATTGGGGCGCGAACCCCTGCCGGAAGAGATCGCAGATAAGATGGAAATGCCTCTGGAAAAGGTCAGAAATGTCCTTAAGATTGCCAAGGAACCTATTTCCCTTGAGACCCCTGTAGGAGAAGAAGAAGACAGCCATCTGGGTGACTTCATCGAGGACAAAAAGGTTGAATCTCCGATAGAATCCTTAGTCAACACCAATCTTTCGGAACAAACCAGGAAGGTTCTGGCCACCTTGACCCCCCGGGAGGAGAAGGTGCTTAGAATGCGCTTTGGCATTGGGGAAAGCTATGACCACACCCTTGAGGAGGTAGGCCAGAGTTTCCAGGTTACACGCGAGCGGATCCGGCAGATCGAGGCAAAGGCCCTGCGTAAACTGAGACATCCAAGTCGCGTTATCCGTTTGAAGAGTTTCTTAGAGGGATAGAAAAATAGGGAATAGGGAAAAGTAAGGAATGAGGGGTAAGGTGACAGGCATTGGGTGTTTTTAACCTTCAAGCCTTGCGAAGTAAAACAACCTTGACGAAGGAGAAAATAAGCATTAGGGTAAAATGTGCAAGGGCCCATAGCTCAATTGGTAGAGCCACCGGCTCATAACCGGTAGGTCCCAGGTTCGACCCCTGGTGGGCCCACCATGACAACGTGATCGTGATGGGGAAATGATAGAGAATCTATTTGGAACGTTGAAAACAGGGGGATCGGATCAAAATCCGGTTCAAGAGCCTCTGAACCGAAATGCTGAAAGGCCGGGAGAAATCTCGGCTTTTTCTTTTGGCCGGAGCCGGGTGTGAAAATTCAGGCACTGATCGAGGCCCTGGAAACCTTGGCACCTGTAAGTCTAGCGGAATCCTGGGATGCCACGGGGTTGCAGGTGGGGGACCCCGGGGGGGAATGCGAAGCCATTCTTCTCTGTCTGGATGTTTCTGAGGCGGTTCTCGAGGAGGCCATTCAGGATGGTGCAAACCTGATTGTTTCCCACCATCCCATGCTGTTCACGCCCCTGAAATCGCTGGATATTCGCAGTAAAACAGGTAGGCTGATCAAAAAGTGTCTTTCAAGCGGGCTGACCGTTTACAGCATGCACACCAATCTGGATAAGGCTGAGGGCGGGATGAATGATTACGCGGCAGGCCTGCTGGGTCTCCGGGATGTTTCTGTCCTGGAATCTTCACCCCCTTCGGACAGTTATTTTAAACTTGTTACCTTTGTTCCCAAGGGTTACAGGGAATCCCTGCTCCAGGCCCTGTTCGAGGTCGGAGGGGGGAGGATCGGAGGATATAAGGAATGTTCCTTCAGTGGTGCAGGGGAAGGAACATTCCTCCCCGGGGAAGAAGCCTCACCTGCCATTGGGGAAAAGGGCATATTGAACCGGGTCCCGGAAGATCGAGTAGAAGTTCTGTTTTCGTCAAACACCTTGCAAAGGGGAATCGCCGCGTTAAAATCGGCCCATCCCTATGAGGTCCCTGCCTTCGATGTCTATCCGCTGGTTTCGACACAACCCGGCCAGGGGTACGTACGTGTCGGGACCCTACCCCCCCCTTCCTCATGGAATGTTTTTTTGGGAAAGGTACAGGGGACCTTCAACCTGTCCGATTTTCGTGTGATAGGGGATAAGGTTGAGACCGTTTCACGGGTCGCCCTTTGTACAGGCAGTGGCGCCTCCTTTATTTCCCAGGCTGCCCGCGTCGCGGAGGTCTATATCACAGGGGACATAAAATATCATGAGGCGCAGGAGGCACAGGCTCTGGGCTTGACGGTCATCGATGCGGGGCATTTTGCCATGGAAAGGATCTTTGTCGATCTTATGGACGCGTGGTTCAAGCACAAAGGGTTAAAGTCTGAGTTAAAGGTTTTCAAAAGTTTGGTCGAGCACGATCCATTTACTTTTTTCCACGTGGGAGGGAATCATTGAAAGAACAGTTACAAATGCTTATCAAGTTACAGGAGCTGGACTCAAAAATCCGCCTTCATGACCGCCAGGAAGCGTTGTTCCCCGCTGAAATAGAAAAGATACAGCACGAGATTGATGGGCATGCCGAGGTCTTCCAGCAGGAAGTGGCGAAGCTTGAAACGCTTGAAAAGGAACGGCGGCAGAGAGAAAGGGACCTCGAGGCGGCAGGTGAACAGATTAAAAAGATTCAGGGAAGACTTCCAGAGGTCAAGACCAACAAGGAGTATCAAGCATTTCTGTCGGAGATTGAGCACCTGAAGGAAAAGATGGACCAGTACGAGGTGGAGATCATCGAACGCCTGGACGCAGCAGATAAACTTCGGGAAGAACTGAAGGAAAAGGAAAAGGTCTATCTGGAGGAAAAGGAAAAACTCGAAGCGAGAAAGGCGGAACTGGGGGAAAAACTGAAGCATCTACCGGATGACCTGAAGGGGTTGAAGGCACGTCGTATCGACCTTGAAAAGAAAATCCCGGCAGATCTTCTGAATCGATACAGAACACTTTTGGAAAAGCGTGCAGGAATCGCGGTCGTCTATGTAAAAAAGGAGATCTGCCAGGGGTGTCACATGAATATTCCGCCACAGCTTTTCAACCAGATTCAGAAAGGTGAGCAAATCTTTACCTGTCCCCACTGTAACCGTATCCTCGTTCCGTACGATGAATCCAGCGAGGGAGCATGATTCGCTGGCTGGATCATACGGCCGATATTCAGATAAAAATCACCTGTGACAGATATGAGGATATCTTTACAGATTTCGTTGGAGCGCTTAAAACGCTTCTTATTACAGGAGAGGCACAATCCCTTAAAGTGGAGAAAATCAACTTGAAGGAGCCGGATGCCTCCGAATTGCTTGTCTCGCTGGGGCGCCAGGTCCTGATCTACTTCAACACGAAGCAGTTTATTCCGTCTCGTCTCGATATCCGTACGGCAACCCCCACCAGGCTGAAGGGGAACCTCTGGGGAGAACCATACAACCCGAGACACCATGAATTCCACCTCGAGGTCAAAGGGGTTACCTATCATGGTCTGAGGGTGGAAAATGACAGGGGGAAATGGTGTGCTGTTGTGACGTTCGACGTATAGACTAAGACGCTAAAAAGTCAGGCCTAAACTCCATACTTTCGATGGGGGTAAAACGACGGTTGCTCCAGCATCTCAAGGTCATCCTTAAGGATAGAGAGGGATAGAATCAATGCGATCATGAGTGCGGCGGGGATGCACTTCACTAAGTTGCTGAGACACATTGCGGCAATTTTTTTGCGCCGATTTTCAACCCTCAATGAGATAAAAATAGGTTTTCTCAGAACCGACTACAATAACCCAAGATCCATACTAGTTATGGTAACCTAAAATTGACCCATTAAGGGGAGTTGTGGACGTGTAAAATTGACCCACCCGTAAGCGGCCTCTGGTAGGAGAGATATCCGATGGGGTATGAAGCTACCGGAGGTGAAAGGAG
>JALTEW010000343.1 GCA_027073795.1 bacterium
ACCCTCCTGATTACACTTATGGCCGTGTTGTTGGGGGTACCGTTGGGGATATTGGGCGGTGTGTATCTGTCGGAGTTTGGGGAGAGATCAAAGGTTGCCGCAACTGTACGATTTGCCGCCAACGTATTAATGGGGACGCCTTCCATCATTGTCGGCGTGTTTGTCTATGCCCTAATGGTTTCCCCCATGGGACATTTTTCTGGATACGCCGGGGCTGTTTCCCTGGCGGTGATTATGCTGCCCGTAGTGGTGAGGACAACAGAAGATATGCTGCGGCTTGTTCCTAATACCCTACGGGAATCGGCCCTGGCCCTTGGGGCGCCCAGGTGGAAGGTGACCTTTCAGGTCGTGTTCCGGGCGGCAAAATCCGGCCTGCTGACAGGGGTTTTGCTGGCTATTGCACGGGTCAGCGGTGAAACGGCGCCACTTCTCTTTACTGCCTTGAACAGTCCCTTCTGGATGAAATCTCTCTCTGGCCCAACAGCCAACCTGACCGTAACGATTTTCAACTACGCCATGTCCCCCTATAAAGACTGGCAGCGGCAGGCATGGGGAGCTTCCCTGTTGATCATGGTAGGGGTTTTGTCTGCGACGATTATCAGCCGCCTGTGTTTAAAGGAGAGGAAAAAGGGATGAGTGAAGTTATCAAAACCATATCTTGCGATGCAAAAAGGCTGGATGAACCGGGAGATGGGAAACAACCGGGGGACAATAGCCGCAATGTTCATGAAGATTCGATGAATGAAGCGAGAAAAAGGGACGCCAAAGAGGAACTTTCGTCTAAAATTTCTGTTAAAGACCTCAATTTCTACTATGGGGATTTTCACGCCTTAAAGGACAATTCGCTGGAGATTTACGAGAATAGGGTTACGGCGATTATCGGGCCCTCGGGATGTGGCAAATCGACGCATATCCGGGTCTATAACCGGATTTACGACCTTTACCGCGAGCAGCGGGCGACGGGAGAGGTTCTCATGGATGGGGAAAATATCTTGGCCCCGGGATACGATCTTATCGAACTTCGGCGCCGGGTGGGGATGATCTTTCAAAAGCCTACGCCATTCCCTATGAGCATCAAGGATAACGTGACCTATGGCCTGAAGATGCACTATAAGCTGACCCGTTCCAAGATGATGGAGCGGGTGGAATGGGCGCTGAGACAGGCTGCCCTCTGGGACGAAGTGAAGGACGATCTCGATAAGCCTGCCACGGCTCTTTCAGGGGGGCAGCAGCAGCGGCTCTGCATTGCGCGGGCTATCGCAGTAGAGCCCGAAATCCTCCTGATGGACGAGCCGACCTCGGCCATCGATCCCATTGCCACGGCCAAGATCGAGGACCTAATTGTGAACCTCAAGGACAGGTTTACGATTGTGATCGTCACGCATAACATGCAACAGGCGGCCCGGATCTCGGATTTTACGGCCTTCTTTTACCGGGGTGTCATCATTGAATACGGGGAAACGGAAAAAATCTTTACCAAGCCGGAGAAAAAACAGACCGAAGAATACATCACGGGGCGATTTGGATAGAAGGCGGGCGAAGGGTAAAAGGCGTAAAACATAGGACTGAGGACTGAGTAAAATAAAGTTCAATGTTCCACGTTCTATGTTCAGGGATAAAGGAAAGAGGAGAAGCAGTAAGGAGTGTGGTGTTAAGGACGGGATTGGACTTCTTGCGAAGCCGATAAATATAAAGGGAGGGACAAATTGTCAGTACATCTGCAAAAAGAGATAGAAAAACTGAAAAAGTTAATTATCGCCGAGGGAACGGTGGTGGAAGAATCCGTGACCATGGCGGTTTCTTCCATCGAAAAACGGGATGCTGACCTCGCGCAGAAGGTCATCGAGATGGATAATGAAATCGACCAGCTGGAGGTGAACCTGGAAGAAGAAGGGCTCAAGATTCTTGCCCTTCACCAACCGGTGGCCATCGACCTGAGGTTTATCGTGGCCGTCTTAAAGATTAACAATGACCTGGAACGAATCGGAGACCTATCGGTCAATATCGCCGAGCGGGCCATCTTCCTTGCCTCGCGCCCTCCGATTGATGTTCCCTTCGACTTTAAAGCTATGACAGCGAATACCCGCATGATGCTGAAACAGAGCCTGGACGCCCTCGTGAAGCTGGATGCGCAGATGGCAAAGGACGTCTGCGCCTCAGATGATATCGTGGATGAGATTAATCGGAAGATGTATGGTCAGGTGCGCGAGGGAATCTTAAAACATCTCGGTCGGCTTGAGTGCCTGATTCATTTCCTCCTGGTCTCCCGGCACCTGGAGCGAATCGCCGACCTGGCTACGAACATCGCTGAGGATGTTATCTACATGATTGACGGGAAGATTGTGCGCCACAGGGTGGAAGATTACGTGGCCACGTCTTCACATTGATCGCCGTGGATTCAATGCGTTTCTGAGCATTTTCTGAAGGTCTGAAAATTTCTTTTTACGGTTGGGATTGCCGTTTCTTTTTTGAAAGGATATAGTGAAATTCATGCGGGCGGTGAATAGACAATCCGTTTTACTCGCTTTCGTCCTATCCCTTGTGGGGGTGGTGGGACTCGATCAGTTGACCAAGCACCTCGTCGTCACGCGGCTTCTGCTGCATCAATCCATTCCCATCTCGAAGGGGTGGCTCAACCTGGTTTACGTCCATAACACCGGCGTGGCCTTCGGATTCTTTAATGGTCCCAATTCCCTTCCCAAAACCCTTTTCTTTTCCGGGGTGACGCTCATCGCTGTGATGGTGGTGTTTTATTTTTTATTCCATGCCGTCCAGAAAAGAAATGGTGCCCAGGCCGTTTTTCTTGGGATGATTTGTGGTGGGGCTATTGGAAACTTGATTGACCGCTTCCGCCTGGGGTCAGTTATTGACTTTATCGATGTCTATTACAAACGCTATCACTGGCCGGCCTTTAACGTGGCGGATGCGGCCATCTCGGTCGGTGTGATTCTCCTGATTCTGCAACTGATGTTTAAAGACTCCAAAGGAATTCAAGAGGGTAGTCGGGATGCATCCCGTTCTGTTTCACATCGGTAGATATACGATTTACAGTTATGGTGTTCTTGTTGCCCTTGGGTTTGCCGCAGGAATTACCTGGGCCTATTTCAACGCCCGGCGGGAAGGAATAAATCCCGGCCAGATTTTGGATCTCTCTTTTTATCTTGTTCTTTCGGCTGTCATTGGGGCACGGCTTTTTTATGTCCTGATAGATTTTCAAAGTTACATTGACCATCCCCTGAGAATATTTAAGATCTGGGAGGGAGGACTGGTTTTTTATGGGGGATTGATTTTAGCTGGAATTATGGGGAGTTGGTATATTCTGCATCACCGCCTTCCGCACTGGAGGGTCATGGATATCTTTGCCCCGGGGATCGCCCTGGGCCATGCTATCGGCCGGATAGGTTGCTTCTGCGCGGGCTGTTGTTATGGGAAGGTCTGTCATTGTTCCTTTGGTGTTGTTTTCAAGGACCCCAGAAGTCTTGCACGCCTGGGAATCCCTCTTTACCCAACCCAACTGATTTCCTCGTTGACCCTTTTTACTATTTTTGTGATTCTAATATTCGTGAATCGGCACAAGAAGTTTGACGGGCAGGTTTTTTGGTCCTATATTTTTATATATGCCTTGGCACGCTTCGGGATAGAATTTTTGCGGGGAGACCCAAGAGGGTTCACGATTCCTGGCTTGATTTCGACGTCCCAGGGAATCAGTCTGGTGTTAATCCCCGTGAGTATCTATTTTCTTGTGAGGTTGAGGCGCCAGAGTGAGAAACAAGGAGGGGATGAATCATGAGTGTATTAGGAATCCTGAAATATCCGGATCCTTTTCTGAAAAAAGTGGTAGATCCGGTACCTGAAGGCGAAGAAAGGATAGAACTTTTTATTGATGATATGTTTGAGACCATGCGTTACGCCCGTGGGATCGGGTTGGCGGCCCCCCAAGTCGGGGTAGGGAAACGGGTCATTGTTCTGGATGTGTCGCCCGTGGATGAATCGGCCAAGCCCTTGGCTCTGATCAATCCGGAAGTTGTCGAGCGGGAGGGGAAAGAGGAATCGGAAGAGGGCTGTCTCAGCGTTCCGGATCTGACGGTGAAGGTACAACGTGCCCAGAAGGTGGTGGTCTCCGGATATACCCCCGCGTGGAAGCTTATCCAGGTAGAGGCCAATGGAATTCTGGCTGTTGCCCTCCAGCACGAGATAGATCATCTGAATGGAACCCTGATCGTGGACTATCTCAGCCGTTTGAAGCGGGAGCTTTACCGTAAGAAAGTCAAAAAGATGTTCGCTCGCCGCATGTAGCGATGGGGCGGAGCGATCATTTTCCCCGCTTGCGCGTTGTATTTTTCGGCACGCCAGTTTTTGCTGTTCCTACCCTTGAGGCCTTGGCAAAAGCGGGCTTTGAGATCCCCCTTGTTGTCACACAGCCGGACAGGCCGAAGGGGAGAAGACGTGTCCCGACACCGCCCCCGGTAAAGGTCAAGGCATTGGAATCAGGGTTTCCTATCCTGCAGCCCCAGAACCCCAACGCAGATGAGTTCATTTCTAAAATAGAGGTTGTTTCACCGGATGTCATCGTAACGGTGGCGTACGGACACCTGTTAAAAAAAAAGGTGCTGTCCCTGCCGCCTTTTGGGTGTGTAAACCTTCATGCCTCTCTCCTCCCAAGGTATCGGGGGGCGGCTCCTGTTGCCTGGGCTATATTAAGGGGTGAAAAGGTTACCGGGGTAACTGTAATGCTAATGGACGAGGGGATGGATACGGGTCCTATCCTCCGTAAAGCAGAGGTTCCGATTTTGCCGGATGACACCACTGAAACACTCTCATTTAGGTTGGCGAAGATCGGTGCAGACATCCTTCCGGGAGCGATTATCGACTATACTTCCGGAAACTTACGCGCCGCGCCACAGGATGAGCGTGAGGCGACCGATGCACCACCCTTGAAAAAGCAGGATGGAGGGATTGATTGGCGAGAAACAGCGGATGAGATTGAACGTCATATCCGGGCCATGATTCCCTGGCCGGGAGCCTTTACAACCATGGAGAACCTGACATTGAAGATATTCCGCGCGGCTGTAGCAGATGAACCACTTTCACTGCCTGCCGGTCACGGGGTTATTACAGGTGATAAATGGTTCGTCGCGACAGGAAAAGGGACATTGAACCTCTTGGAGATTCAAATGGGAGGGAAAAAACGCATGGATATCGTAGACTTTCTGAAGGGGTTTAAAAAAAGGGGGGAGGTGGTATTTGATACACAGAATCCTCCCTTTCCTTCTTGATAGTGGCTTAAGAACTATATCTAATAATATCAATAAGTTACACGTGCACAAGCACTGCCCCCCTGCCGCTTTTCGGGAAAATGAGGTTAAAGTTGGGGTAAGTGTCCAGCTGTTAGAGGCAGAAAGGGTCCCTGAAAAAATGAATAGGAGGTGCAAATTGTGTGGTAAAAGTTTAATCTTTTTTGCGCTTTCCTGTCACGGAGTGGATTTATGTTTTGGTGTCTATGAGGGAAAGTGCCCATACCAGACAATTTCACGATAGGTCTCGGGGGACGTGTCTCCTTCCGTGCTGATGAGTAGCACCGTGCTGGTCTCATTCAGTTGAAGTGCCTTTCGAATCGTTTTTCCCTCGGGGTGCCCCATGATAAACTCCAGGATGCCACAGGTTACAGCCCCCGATTCCCCGGATACGATGGGGCTGTCTCCGCGAACCGGCGCCGCGAGGATCCGCATGCCATTGGCGGCTACCCAATCGGGGCAGGAAATGTAGCCGTGGGCATAATCTCTCAGGATTTCCCAACTGATGGTGCTGGGTTCCCCGCAGGCCAGGCCTGCCATAAGGGTATGCAGGTCGCCCCTCACCTTATGGGGCCTTCCGTCGCCTGCAATGGCTGATCGATAGATGCAGTCTGCCTGATCGGGTTCCACGATGGTGGTAATGGGACGTTTATCTCCCATCTCGGAGGTCAGGAATCCCAAGACCGCCCCAGCGAAAGAGCCTACACCAGCCTGCAGAAAGAGATGTGTAAGCCGTTTGACACCCTGTGTATCGAGTTGTTTCAGGGTTTCCAAGGCAAGGGTGGTATATCCTTGCATGATCCAGATAGGGATATCTTCATAGCCTGGCCATGTGGTGTCCTGGATGATTGCCCATCCATGTTCTTGGCCCATGCGGTAGGAGAGCCGTACGGTATCATCGTAATTCAGGTCCGTGATACTGGCTTCAGCGCCATGGGAACGGATATTTTCCAGCCGGGTGGGAGCGGATCCCTTGGGCATATAGATTACGGCCTTATGACCCAGTTGCTGAGCTACCCAGGCTACGGCGCGCCCATGGTTTCCATCGGTAGCTGTCGTAAAGGTAGTCTGGCCAAGGCGCTGTTTGACCTCGGGGGAGCGGAGTATGCCAAAGGAAACCTCGCGGATATCCTTCCCAAGTTTTTCTGTTAGGTACCGTCCGATAGCATAAGAGGCCCCCAGGACCTTAAAGGCGTTTAAACCGAAGCGGTAAGACTCGTCTTTCACAAATAGCCGGCCAACCTTAAGCGCGCGTGCGAGATTGGGAAGCTCAACGAGGGGTGTGGGGGCATAATGGGGGAAACTTTTATGATAGGTTTGTGCCTTTTCCGCTTCTTCCCTCGTAAAGGATGAAAGAACCCCACCGGTTCCAGGGGATTTGGGGGATGGGTTCGGGGCGAATTTAATCACAGGC
>JALTEW010000344.1 GCA_027073795.1 bacterium
TTGAAACACAGTAAGCGAACGAAGTCACCGATCCGGACGGACATGCCCCGCAGGTTAGAATAATTATGGTTCTTCCGGGATTAGCCTGGGTGAGGTAGAAGAGGGTTTGAAGAATAAAGTGGTAGTTAAAATTTAGAGAACAAAAGGGGTTTGCAGAAAAGGACACCGGGTGCAAAATAAAGAGCGACACCTTTTTAAGGAGCACCCGATGTCCACGAGTCTATTATACCACGCATGGGGAGTAAGGACCTATAATTATTGCAGTGCGGAATACAAAGAAGGTGAAGTTTACATTCATGTGGAGAAAAAGCCGAAATATCAACGATGTGTTGTGTGTGGGAGCAGGGAAGTCATTCGGGAAGGCGTTGAAGAATATACTGTTCGGACGCTTCCCATTGGGAGCAAGGCGGTATTTCTTGTATTGAGTCTGCACGTACTTCGGTGTAAGAAATGCGGAGCGCTACGCCAGGAAAGCCGGGATGTTGCCGAGCCACGAAAGAGTTACACCAAGGCCTTTGCAAGGTATGTTTTGGAACTTATGCCTCACATGACGATATCAGCGATTGCCCAGCATTTACAAGTAGGTTGGGACCTGGTCAAATCGATAGTGAAGAGTAATCTGGAAAAGAAAGCGAAACGGATTTCGTGGCGAAATGTCAGGCATATAGCCATTGACGAGATAGCCACTAAAAAGGGGCATAAGTACATGACCGTAGTTGTGGACCTGGACACGGGCCATGTGCTGTACACGGCGGAAGGCAAGGGTCATGAGAGTCTGAAACCATTCTTTCAGCGATTGCGTCGTAGCAGGGCCAAATTGGAAGCGGTGGCGATGGACCTGAGCGACGCCTTTGCCAAGGCTGTCAGGTTGTACTGGCCGGAAAAAGTAGCCATAGTCCATGACCACTACCATATCGTATCCAATATGAACGATGTGGTGGACAAGGTCAGGCGGGAAGAGCAGAACCGACTTGAAGGAGAAGGGAAAAAAGTGATCAAGGGCTCACGTTACCTTTTGCTGGGTGCTCGCGAGAGGATAGAGAGTATGCCAGACAAGCAAGAACGGCTACAAGCCCTGCTCAGGGTCAACAAGACATTGCACAAGGTTTACCTCCTAAAGGAGGACCTGCGGCAGTTCTGGAGTCAGAAGTCCAAGGAGGAGGCAAGGGATTTTATTGAAGAGTGGCTCAAAGCGGCCAGGGCCATGGATAATCCACACGTCAGCAGGTTTGCAAAGACTATCGAATCACGGATGGAAGGCATTTTGGCCTGGTACGACTATCCGATTTCATCCGGCCCTCTTGAGGGCCTTAACAATAAAATCAAGGTCCTAAAACGCAGTGCCTATGGGTATCGAGACCAGCATTTTTTCGGCCTGAGAATCCTCTTTATCCATGAAACCAGGTTCAATCTATCAGGGGCATGATCATATAAAACCTAAGCCTCGTTACCTTTTCTGACAGTAAAAATTATGCCCCCTTGTCCGAGGGCGTCAATGGTCAAGATCTGCTTGCTTCGCTGCGCAGACTGCTACGCAGCCATTGACTCCCTCTGCCTGCGGGGGCATTCTAACACTGTCCAAAAAAGGAAAAAAATGAAGGGGGAGAGATGTGTCAATCGTCGCACTCCAAATATGTTCAAAACTGCCCAATCTTCTTTGTGAAAGCCCCTGCTACCCAGGCTAATCCCGGAAGACCCTGAAAAAGTCGGTTTTGTGGAGCGCAGGCGGCCTCGCCTGCCTGTAACCCAGGCCGCTGGCCTGGAAAAATGCACTTATCTTTCAACAACTTACGTCGTGTTGCCAAAAAGGGCGGATATTGATCCGCCCCTACATTTGACTCTCAAATCCGTCAAATCAACACCCTCGTCTCGCCGGCATAATGCCCTGATCTTTCAATAACTTACGTCGAATTACCCAAAAGGGCGGGTCTTAGACTCGCCCCTAC